>SHYW01000049.1 GCA_009692615.1 Deltaproteobacteria bacterium
CGACGCACACACTTGGCCTATATCGAACCAACTCCAACAAGGTGGGGTTCCGCTATGGCCAGGTTTCTAACTTACGACCTCAACCCAACGCACTACCCTGACATAATCGCGTTGCTGTTAACATGACATATTGACGTTGCCACGACAGAGAATTGTCGCGTGGCCGCGCCAATCGCACAGCGGAAAAAGTTCCCGCTATTCCGAGCACGAAATATAAATGTTAGTAATGGGCCGCTAACATTGTGGCAATTCCGAACGCATTCTCGTTCAAAGAATTTCTCTTTGGCAAGGCCAAAGATCCTCTCGACCCCAAAGTCTTTCACCAGATCTCTTTGGTCGCGTTCTTGCCTGGGTCGGTCTAGGCGCCGACGGCTTGAGTTCCTCGGCCTATGGTCCCGAAGAAGCATACCTCGCCCTCGGCCAACATTTCTATCTCGCTCTACCGCTGGCGCTGCTGACCTTGATCACGGTGTTCGTGATCTCGGCGAGCTATTCGCAGATCATCTAATTGTTCCCCACCGGCGGCGGCGGTTATTTGGTGGCGACCAAACTGTTGGGCTCCAAAGCGGGCTTGGTTTCCGGTTCGGCGCTGGTGGTCGATTACATGCTGACCATCACCATCTCCATCGCCAGCAGCGCCGATGCCTTGTTCAGTTTTCTGCCGCCATCCTTCATTCATTATAAACTCATCACCGAAGTACTGCTGATCTTCGGCCTGATTCTGCTCAATCTGCGCGGCGTCAAGGAATCGGTGGTTTTCATGCTGCCGATCTTCTTGCTGTTCATCGTCATGCATCTGATCGCGATTACTCCCGGCGTGGTGCCCCATAGCCCGGCAAGACTTTGAACGCCAGCCTGTTCACCGGTATCTTTGGCGGCTTCTTCGGCGCCGATTCGTCGGTAACCTCAGTGTTGGTCATCGTCATCTTGATCGCCGAAGCGACGCTGCTGATCGTCGCCGCCCAAGCCGGCTTTCTCGACGGCCCGCGGGTGCTCTCGAACATGTCCCTCGATTCCTGGGTGCCGCACCGGCTATCGCACTTGAGCGACCAATTGGTCACCCGCAACGGCGTCTGGTTCATGGGCTTGGCGTCGCTGGGTTTTTTGCTTTACAGCGAAGGCGAAGTGAAATTGCTGGTGGTCATGTACAGCATCAACGTCTTTCTCACCTTCACGCTTTCCCAGCTCGGCATGTGCCGCCATTGGTGGGAAGTGCGCCATTCGGACCCAGTGTGGGTGCGCAAGCTTTGTGTCAACGGCGTCGGCCTGCTGTTGACCGGCATGATTCTCTGCGTCACGGTGATCACCAAGTTCACCGACGGCGGTTGGGTGACCTTAGTCTTCGTCCTCGGCTGCCAGTATGTCCGCTCGCACTACGATCGCGTCAGCGTCGCCTTGAAAAGTCTCGACGACACGCTGCTGACGATTCCATTTCAACCCGACCTCACCACACCTGTGCCGACAAAGACCGACAACGGCCCCACCGCCGTGCTCATCGTGCGCGATTTCGACGGCATCTCGGTACATACACTGTTGAACATTCAAAGGCTGTTTCCCAATCATTTTAAAAATATTGCTTTTCTCTCACTCGGCGTCATCGACACCGGTCAATTCGAGGGCCATCAAGAAATCGATCGCTTGCGCCGTAAGACCGAAGAGAACCTGCGCAGCTTCGTCGAATACGCCGTTTGCCTCGGTTGGTACGCCGAGTACCGTTACGAACTCGGCGTCGATTTGATCGCCGAGCTGGAAATCCTTTGTGCGGCGGTCAGCAAAGAATTTCCGCGCACGGTATTTTTCAGCGGCAAACTGGTTTTCCAACAGGAAAATGTCTTCACCCGCCTGTTGCACAACCACACGCCGTTCACTTTGCAGCAGCGGCTTCAGTTCGCCGGCCGCGACATGATGATTTTACCGATCCGGGTTTTCGCCGAGGGCTGATTCTCGCGCCGTCCGGCGATTATCGAACCGGCGTCGATGACGCGAGTTCGATGATCGAACTTTACGTCGCCGCAACTAAGACTCATTGGCAACCCGCGCTCTTGCATGGCGAAAAGTTTGCGCGTGCGTTCTTGCCTTGACAGCCCAGGGTGAACTTGTTAAATAGGACAAACTTTTTCACCTACAGGTTTGGTTCAGGGGGAAGCATCGTGATAGAACGGGATGAAGAATTGCTCAACAGCAAACAAGTCGCGATGATCTTGGACATGAGCCCGGATACGGTGAACGAATTCGCCCGCAAGAACATCTTGCCCGCCTTCAAGAAAGGCAAACAATGGAGATTTCGCAAGCGCGACATCTCAGTTTTCTACAAGAAGCAGCCCAAGGACATCCGCGACACTTAGCGACCCAGTACCCGCGACTTAGGAAGCAATGGCTGACATCGAGGCACACGAGAGCAAGCTCTATTCCGAATTTGCCCCCATTTACGATCGCGTATTCGGCAAACTTTTTTACAATCGCATCGAACGCGTCATCGATGATCTCGACATTCCCATCGGCGCCAAGGTTCTCGAAGTCGGCGCCGGTACCGGCACTTCATTTCCGGCCTATCCCACTCACTGCAACGTCACTGGTGTGGACTTAGCGCCGGACATGTTGGCCCGAGCGCGGCAAAAGATTGAAGACCATGGCTGGAGTCATCTCCGCGTCATGGAGATGAACGCTCTTGAGTTGGAATTTCCCGACAACAGCTTCGACTATGTCATGGCTTTCCACGTCGTCACCGTCGTGCCCGACCCGGTGCGCATGATCAAGGAAGCCAAACGGGTGTGCAAACCGAGCGGCAAGATCGTCATCGTCAACCATTTTACCAGCGACGTGCCGGTGCTCGGCACTTTGACCCGAGCGATGGATCCGCTGACCCGCTTGCTCGGCTGGCGCACCGATCTCCAGTTGAAACCGTTCATCGAAAGCGCCGACCTCACCATCGAGAAGGTTTATAAACTCAGCAAGTCTTCTCTCTACACCGTGGTTCTGGGCCGCAAAGGCAGCAACGGCCACGTCACCATGCACGAACTCTAGCGTTCACAAGACTTCGCCGCGCGTTGATGCCAACGCGCAACCGGTCGATCACAGAAAATTTTAGGATGGGTAACGGGCCAAGTGCGGGGAGCCGCCTAGGTCACAGCGGCATTGGATCGCGAACGTTAACTCGCCATCGTGGATTGATGTGAAATCGCGGAACGGAAACACCGGACAAAAATTTAGCGCGGCAGATCTTTGGGGTCCTTCTTAGCATCTTTGGCAGGTTCGTCGTCGCCACTCTCGGTAACGCCCTTTTTGAAATCGCGGATCGCCTTGCCGAGGCCGCTGCCGATTTGCGGCAACTTGCTCGGTCCGAAGATCACCAACGCGATCACTAAAATTACCATCAGTTCTGGTACGCCAAGTCCAAACATGATTCCTCCAACTAACTCTTACGCTTCACGGCGAAGAATACCGCGTTATCGCCCCGCTGCACAAGGAGCAGGATGCGATCGCCGCGCCGCCCTTGGCGCGTCGCCCGTTCGAATTCCTTAACGTTGGTCACGGCACGCTGGTTTACCTCGCGAATCACGTCGGCCGGTTCGATGCCGACGAGATCGGCAGGACTGCCTGGTTGAACTTCAACCACTAGCAATCCTCTAGCGGAATTGAGTCCCAAGCGGCGCGCCGCTTCCGGCGTGATGCGCTGCACGCGCAGGCCGAGGTCGGGATCGCGCGCTTCGGTGGGCTGATTGGCCTCGCTATCTTCATTGAGTTCGCCGATGCGCACGCCGACGCTGGTTTCCTTTTTGTCGCGAAAATATTTTAACGCCACTTTCTGGCCCGGCGCGATATCGGCGATGACGCCGGGAAACTCATGGCTCTTGGGCACCGGCTTGCCGTTGAACTCGACGATAATATCGTTGACCTTGATGCCCGCCTCGGCGGCCGGACTCTTGTCGGCGACTTCGGTGACCAACACGGTATCGTTGGGATTGCGCACCATGCCCACTGACGAAGCCAAGATCGCGCTGACATCTTGGGCGCGCACCCCCAGCCAACCGCGAATCACTCGGCCGTTCTTACGCAATTGCTCGGCAACCTTCTTCGCCAGATCCACGGGAATGGCGAAGCCGATGCCGACATTGCCGCCCGACTGACTAAAAATCGCGCTGTTGACGCCGATCACTTCGCCGTCGGCGTTGATCAGCGGTCCACCGCTGTTGCCGGGATTGATCGACGCGTCGGTCTGAATGAAATTATCGTAGGGCCCGGCGCCGATAACCCGCCCCTTGGCGCTGACGATGCCGGCGGTGACGGTGTGTTCGAGACCGAAGGGGTTGCCGATCGCAATCACCCAGTCGCCGACATCGAGCTGGCTCGAACTACCGAGCTTGGCGAAGGGCAGATTGCCGCCCGAGCGACGGATCTTGATCAACGCCAAATCGGTGCGGTCATCCTTGCCGAGCAAGCGCGCTTCATATTCAGTTTGATCGGCGAGTTTTACTTTGATGGTGTCGGCGTTGCGCACGACGTGATAATTAGTGAGAATCTCACCGTCCTTGCTGATCAGAATGCCCGAACCCAAACTGCGTTGGCTGTTTTCTTTGGGCGGCGTTTCGCCGAAGAAGCGGTTGAAAAAATCTTCGATGGGATCGTTGGAACCGGAGCGCGCCGAGCGTTGCGACAGGGTAGAAATGTTGACCACCACAGGCATGGTTTTTTTCGCAATGGCGGCAAACGACAGCGGCCGGCCGCTACCGTCCAGGGCGCCCAAGCCGGCGGCCTCGAGCGGCGCGGCGCACGCCGTCGCGAGCAGCAACCAAAAGGAGATACCAGCCCAGGCAACGGCGCGCCCGCGTCGATCTGCTCGCTTGCGATCCATCATTGCTTCTCTCGAACTAGCGATTGTGCCACCTCCACAGACTAGCAAATTTCCCTAGTGGATTTAAAGGTGCGCCCAAAGCGCGGGCGAACGCCAAGATTTAGCTCGCCTTTTGTACCGCCGCTCTGGCCGGCCGCGCCGACCTTTGCAGCAGGAACAGCACGCCGCCGATCAAACTGTCGAGCACGACGATGAGAAAGAGCAGCAGACCGAAGGCGATGCTTTGTTCGGTGCCGATGCCGATCACCGCGAGCAAATATATGTAGCCGCCTTCGCGCAGGCCGAGGCCGTTGAGGCTGACGGGAATCGCCGAAAAAGTTCCGACCAACGGATAGACGATGATGCAAAAAGAAAACGGCAGGTCGAGACCGAGCGCCAACGCCATGATGAAATGCATCCACGATTGAATCAGGTGCACCAGCACCGACAGAGCGCTGGCCGCCGCCGGCGCGCGCCAGTCGGTGCGATAGCTACGCAGCGCCAGGCGAATTTTCACCACCAGCGGATGGCTACCCTCGGGCAACAGCTGGCGCAGCACTGGAATGAGCAACACGGCGGCGACAAACCCGCCGGCCATAATCAACGTGATCAAGCGCGCCGTCGACGGCACCGGGTAGTCGGGAAACAGCAACAAGCCCGCGGCGCCAAGCCAAACCAAGACGATCATGCCGATGGCGCGATCCATCAGCACCGACATCGCCGCGCGAGTCGTGGTCACCGCCCGCCCATGGGCGTGGGCTTCCTCGTCGCGCACTAGATAAAAAACTCGGCTGACATCGCCGCCCACCGTGCCCGGCGCGAATAAGTTGAAGAACATGCCGATCAGATAGTAGTTGACGAGATTTTTGAACGGCGTCGCGATGCCGAGCGGCCGCGCCAACACCGTCCAACGCACCGCGCTGATCAGTTGGGCGAAGAGATAAACCACCAAGGCCAAGGCGATCCAGGAATAGTTCGCCGAGGCCAAAGTATGAATGAATCGCTCGGGATGAACCCGGGAGAAAAAATAGGCGAGCAAGCCGCCGCTGACCAGCAACTTGATCGAGAGCACGATGAGGGGCTTGGCCTGCTTCATCCGGCCAACGGCGGTTGGACAAGAACCTGCTCGTCCCTGGCGAGACCGTCGACCACTACCTTGCGGCCGACGACATGCAAACGATTTTCGGCGTAGAGCTGAATCGCCCGCGGGTAGATCCGATGTTCCTGTTTGAGAATGCGCGCCGCCAAGCTTTCTTCACTATCGTCGGCGAACACCGGCACGACGGCTTGGATAATGATCGGCCCCTCGTCGCACTCTTCGTTGACGAAATGGACCGTGCAACCGGCGAAGCGCACGCCATGCTCGACGGCTTTCTTCTGCACATGCAGACCGGGAAAGGACGGCAGCAACGCGGGATGAATGTTCATGATCCGGTTGGAATAAGCTTTGATAAAAACCGGCGAGAGCAAGCGCATGAAGCCGGCGAGCACGACCAACTCCACGCCGCGCCCATGCAATAAATCCACCACCGCTTGATCGTAGGCTTCGCGACTCGCATAACTCTTGTGATCGAGCACTTCGGTTGGAAGGTTATGTTGCCGCGCGCGAGTCAAGCCGAAGGCGTCGGCTTTGTTGCTCAAGACTAATTCAATCTTGGCGTCAAGTTTTCCCGCTCCGATGGCATCGATGATCGATTGCAGATTGGTGCCGCCGCCGGAAATCAAAACGCCGAGAGAAACTTGCCTGGCCATGAGTAATCCTACGAGCGGAGAATCGCGCCGCGCGCGCCGTTTTGAATGGCGCCGACGATGTAGGCTTTTTCGCCCATCGCCTTGAGCGCGGAAATAATACCATCGGCCTGGCGCTTGCCGACGACGAGAATCATGCCGAGACCGTTGTTGAAGGTAGCGTCCATTTCACTCTGCGCCACCCTGCCGATCTTTTGAATCAACGAAAAAATCACCGGCGCCGGCCAGCTCTTTCTCTCGATAACCGCGCGTCGTCCAGCCGGCAAGACCCGCGGCAAATTGCCGGTAATGCCGCCGCCGGTAATATGCGCCGCGCCTTTGATCGAAAACTCACCAAATAGCTTGCGCGTGATCTTGGCATAAATGCGCGTCGGTTCGAGCAGCTCGGCGCCAAGCGAACGGCCGAGCTCGGCAATCCGCTGCGCCAACTTCAAGCGGCCGCGCTCCAACAAAACTTTGCGCGCTAGGGAATAGCCGTTGCTATGCAGCCCGCTGGAAGGAATTCCGATCAAGACATCGCCGGCAACAATCGCCGCGGGATCGATAATTTTATTTTTTTCCAAAACCCCGACCACGAAGCCGGCGAGATCGTACTCTCCCTTGGAAAAATCGCCGGGATGCTCGGCGGTCTCGCCGCCGATCAAAGCGCAGCCAGCTTGCAGACAGCCAGCGGCGATACCGCGCACCACCGCCTCGGTGATCTTCACGTCAAGCTTGCCGCAGACAAAGTAGTCGAGAAAAAACAGCGGCGCGGCGCCTTGAGTAAGAATGTCGTTGACGCCCATGGCGACCAGATCGATGCCGATGGTGTCGTGAATGCCGGTTTTAAAAGCGATCTTTAATTTCGTGCCGACGCCATCGGTGGAGGTGACCAGCACCGGCGCGCGATAGCCGCGCGATTTGAGATCGAACAGCGCGCTAAAGCCGCCGACGCCGGCGAGTACGCCGGGAACTTTGGTTCTTTTCGCGATCGGGCCGATGCGGCGCACCAGTTCGTCACCGGTTTCGATGCTGACGCCGGCCTTAGCGTAGGTGAGTCGTGCTGGTTTTGTCATTTAGATATTATTTTCGAGACGTAGAGGCGGGTCGCGACCCGCCCTCTGACTATAATAATAGCGCACCGTTGCGCCAATTTCACGTCGTCGAGCCGAAAGTAGATTTATTTGTCGAGCCCGGCGCGCCGCCGGCGCCGGCTAACATCGAACGGATCTTCAGCGTGTATTCGCCGAATCTCGGCGTGCTCATCATTTCCATGGTTCTGGGCCGGGGCAAATCGATGGCCATTTTTTCGATCAGCCGGCCCGGACGCGCCGACATGACGAACACCCGGTCGGAAAGAAACACCGCCTCTTGAATGCTATGAGTGACGAACAGCACGGTCTTCTTGCGCTCTTCCCAGATGCGCATCAATTCGATGTCGAGATCGTCTCTGGTCATGGCGTCCAACGCGCCAAAGGGTTCGTCCATCAGGAGCAATTGCGGATCGGTGACCAGGGCGCGGCACAACGACGCGCGCTGCTGCATGCCGCCGGAGAGCTCATGAGGAAACATTTCTTCGAAGCCGTCGAGACCGACCAACTTGATCAGCGCCCGCGCTTTGTCCGTATAGCTGGCGACGTCGAGTTTGGCGAATTCCACCGGCAGTAAAATATTACCGAGCACCGAGCGCCACTTGAGCAGCACCGGCGCTTGAAACACCATGCCGACGTTCTCCAATGGACCGTTGACGCGTTGCCCGTTGACCGAGGCGTTGCCCGAGGAAAGCGGCAGCAGGCCGGAGATAATTTTTAGCAGCGTGCTCTTGCCGCAGCCGCTGGGACCGACGATGGAAACGAAATCGCCGGTTTGAATTTCGAAGGAAACCCGCTCCAAGGCGGTGATAGTACGCGCGCCGCCAGTAAAAACTCGCGAGACTTCTTCGACGGCGATCAGCGGCAGCACGGCGTGTAACGATCCAGAAAGTTTAGCGCTTGATGAACTGGTTGGAATAAACTTCTTTCGCCGTCACTTTACGGCCGACATCGAAGTACTCGTTGGTCACCTTGACGGTTTTCTCCATGATCTCCGGCTTCATGAAACCCAAGCCGACGTTTACCGACTCCAATGGCAAGAACACTTCGGTCAGGGCATTTTTCAATTGCACAGTGGTCAGCACCGCGTCGAGCTCGGGCTTGGCCTTGAGCAGAATTTTGAGCGATTCTTCCTGATGATCGCGCGAGTAGCGCAATCCCTCCAGCGTCGCTTCGACGTAGGCGCGCACGAACTCCGGGCGCTTTTTGACGTCCTCGTCTTTGACGATCAAGCTGGTGCCGTAAATGTCTAGCCCGGTATCTTTCATGAACACCCGAGTGAGTTTGACGCCGACTTTTGCCGCCGCCATCTCGGCGACTTCGTCGTTGGAAGCGCGGAACATGATGATGAAGTCGGCCTTCTTGGTCGCCAGCGCGGCAGGTTGAATCGGCGCCGCGGTTTCTTGAATCTTGATCGCCTTGTACTCAATCTTGTTGATGCGGCAATAGGCCGGCATCAAATACCACTGCGCCTGGCCGGGACTGATCGCCAGGGATTTGCCTTCGAGATCTTTAATGCTTTTGATCTGGCCCTCGTCGCGCCACAGAATCGTCGCGCCGACGTAACCGAACTGTGCCGCGGCTTGCACCGGCGCGCCGCGGGATTTGGCGACCATCATGGTCGCAATATCGGCGAAACCGAAGTCCGCGCCACCCGAGCCGATGGTGCGCACGGTGTCGGCCGAACCGGTGCTCGCTTGGATCGTCGCGTTGATGCCGCGCTTGGCGTAGAAACCTTTTTCTAAAGCGACGTACCAAGGCGCATGTTTGCCGCCGATGATGAAGTCCATGCGAATATTCGCCGGCGTCAGCTCGGCGGCCTGAGATGAAACGGCGCTCAGCGCCGCCAACAAACCCATGGCGCCCATCAATGAATATCGTTTAATCGTAATCATCTTCCCTCCGCGCACCCAGAATCAGAACGAACCTTCAACCTCGCGCACCGCCGCGCTCCACGGCGCGAGCTTCCGCTGTAATAACTCCGCCAGCCAGAATAAACCGAGAGATAGCACCGCCAGGATCAGCAAGATCACCAGCGCGAATGCCGTGTCTAAACTGTAGTTCGCCTGCAAGACTAAATAGCCCAACCCTTCGTTGGCGGCGACGAACTCGGCGACGATGGCGCCGGTGACCGACAGCACGATGGCGACTTTGATGCCCGCGAACATATACGGCAACGAGTTGGGCAAGCGAATTTTCTTGAACACGTCCATCTCAGAGCCGCGGTTGATCCGCGCCAACTCGAGCAGCTCGGGCTCGACCTCTTTGAGTCCCACCACCGTGTTCACGACGATGGGAAAAAACGCCACGAGGAATGCGATGGCGATTTTCGAGAACAGGCCATAGCCGACCCAGATCACCATCAGCGGCGCAAACGCGCTCTTGGGCATGGCGTAGAGAATCACGACCAGCGGATAGATGGTGTTTTGCAGATGGCGCGAGTAGACCACCGCCACGGCTAAACCGACGCCTAAAACCAAAGACAAAACAAAGCCGCCGAACGCCTCGATAAACGTGATCCACGCATGGGTGGCGAGCACCGGCATTTTTTTCACGAAGGCGGTCCACAGATCGCCCGGCGGCGGCAGGATGAAACTCGGAATCTTGATCACTTCGACGAGAATTTCCCAAAGCCCCAAGAGCACGGCGAAAAACACGATAGGCTCGGCGATATTTTTCCAAGAAGATTTCACAGCGACGCTCCGACGCAGACGTTAATGGAAAGCAACCACCCTGTCAACAAAACCATTAGCGCAAAGCGAATCCGACACCGACACGATCACGGTTCATCGAACTCCCGCTTGAGCTGACTGTGTTCGAGCTGCACTTCGCGCTTGCGCTTAATCATCTCGCGCTCCTGTTCGAGAAAGCGCCCCACGGCGCGGCGGAAATTGCCATCGACGATGTAATGCACGCTGGTGGTGTGCTCGGGGTCGAGACCGCGCAGCTGTTTGAAGCTGCCGCCGGCACCGGCTTCGAACCGTTCTAGACCGACATGGATCGAATGCTCAATGGCCGAGTAATAGCAGACGTTGAAGTGCAGAAACGGATGCTCTTCGAAGCAGCCCCAGTAGCGTCCATACATCGCCGTGTCGTCGCGGACATTGAACGTGCCGGCGATAAACTTGCCGTCGCGTTCGGCCAACATCAAACAAACATTGGCGGCGAAGCGCCGATGCAGCTCGTCGAAGAACTCTTCGGTCAAATATTGCCGGCCATAGTACAACCTGTCGATGTGGCCTTTATAAAGCCGAAACATGGTGCGCAGATGCTCCTGGGTCAGCTCCGCGCCTTCGTAAGCGCGAATCGTGATGCCGCGCTCAAGCACTTCGCGCCGTTCGCGTTTGACTTTATTGCGCCGGTCGCTGCGAAAGCTCGCTAGGTAATCGTCGAAGCAAGTGAACTGACGATTCTGCCAGTGATATTGAATGCCGTGACGCGGAAAGAAACCCACCGCTTCAAGCGCCGTGCGCTCGTCATCTAAACAAAAATTGACGTGCACCGATGAAATTTTGTTATCCGTGGCGATCTTCGCCAACGCTTGGCCGATGAAGCGGATCAACTGCTCGCGATCTTCACCGATAGCGGTCAAAAAACGCCGGCCGGTGACCGGCGTGAACGGCACGCCGACCAACATTTTCGGATAATATTGAATACCCGAGCGCTGCGCCGCATCGGCCCATTCATGGTCGAAAACAAACTCGCCCATGCTGTGGAGCTTCAAATACATCGGACAGGCCGCCACCAACTTGGCGCCGTTCTCGACGACGATATGATGCGGCACCCAGCCGCTCTCGTCGTTGACGCAACCGGACTGCTCCAAGGCGTCGAGCCAGTCCCATTTGAGAAACGGCGACGCCTTGCCGACCAACTCATCCCAGGGTTGGCGCTCGACTTCGGCGATCTTGCGAATGACGCGTAAGGCGATCTGCTCAGCCATCGGGTGACTCTAGCATGGGCGTTCTTGGCTTTAAACTTTCGGGAAGGATGCGATACTTCAAGTCAGCATTGTCTCGGTTCAAACCAGTGCCGGCCGACGCGCCCTTGACAATAAGCTCCCCCGACCTTATTCAATAGGACGAGCATATCTATGGTGATCTACAATCTTCTCTGCCGCAAAAAGCATAACTTCGAAGGCTGGTTCCCGAGCTACGAGGACTTTCAGAAGCAGGCCGACAAAAAATTAATATCCTGCCCGACCTGCGGCACCACCAAAGTCGAAAAAATCCCCCACGCTTGCGCCGTGCACGTCAAGAAAGAGCAGCCGGCGCCGCCGGCCAAGAAGCCGCGGGCGACACCGCCCGCGCCGCCCACTGCCGCCGAGTTCAAAGAGATGCTGCTGCAAGTCCATCACTACGTCAAAGCGAATTTCGAAGACGTCGGCCCGCGCTTCGCCCAAGAAGCCAAGCAGATTCACAAAGGCGAAGCCGCCGAGCGGCCGATCCACGGCACCGCGACGGTCCAAGAAACCAAAGAGCTCGCCGAAGAAGGCGTGCCCTTCGTCGCCCTGCCCAAACCGGAACTCGACAGCTAATTTTTCGCCATCGTAATATTGAGCATCGCTAAGCGCCGCCCATGTGCGGCGCTTTTTATTTCTCCTGCTTGCATTCACCGCGCGACTACGGAATAGAATCGTCATCTCGATTCCAAGGGGAGAATTTTATGCTGCTGATCAACAATCAAGTCGTCGGACAAATCCTCGACATGAAGGGCTGCATCGAAGCCCTCGACACCGGCTACCGCGATCTGGTCAATGAACGCGCCAACTATCGCGGCCGCTATGATTTCTTCGTGCCCAATGACGATCCCAAGTTGATGTACCGCTGGGGCACCATGGAAGGCGCCTCCCGATCCTTCGAAACCTTCGCGATCAGGATGAAGTCCGACATGCTCGAATGGCCGGACGGCAAAACCGTCGAGAAATATTGTGTCGAGCCCGGCACCTTCTGCGGCTTCGTCATGGTTTTTTCGACCAAGAACGGCGAACCGTTAGCGATCATCAACGACGGAGTCATTCAGCATATGCGCGTCGGCGCCTGCGCCGGCCTCGGCGTGAAATATTTATCCCGTGAAGATTCCAAAACCGTCGGCATCTTCGGTTCCGGCGGCATGGCGCGCACCTACTTGCTGGCCTTCAATGAAGTGCGCAAGATCGAAAAAGTTAAAGTCTACAGTCCGACGAAAAAAAACCGCGACGCTTTCGCCGATGAGATGGGCAAGAAGCTGGGAATCGAAATCATTCCCGTGGAGAAACCGGAAGAAGTTCCGCGCGGCTCGGACATCGTTGCCACCTGCACCGACTCGATCGAAGTCCTAGTGAGCGATCCCGACCTGATCGAATCCGGCATGCATCTCACCTGCGTCAAAGCCAACGAGTGGGCGCCGGCGCTTGTCGAAAATTCCGATGTGGTGATTCGCATGGGCCGGCCGACGGTCAATCTCGACGTCGGCCAGCTGCGCATCGGCGGCGAAGCCGCCGTGGTCGCCGGCAACGCCGAAGAGATCAAACGCATCGCCAATCCCAAAGTCGATATCTTCTCCAAAGACTATCCGGTCCTCACCGACGTAATGTCGGGCAAGCTCAAAGGCCGCACGGATAAAAACCAAGTGACCTTCTTCGCCAACAGCGGCACTCAAGGCTTGCAGTTCGCATCGACGGCCGGCTACGTCGTGCGTGAAGCGAAGAAAAGAAGATTGGGCCAGGAGATTCCCACTAGTTGGTTTCTCCAAGATATTCGAGACTGATGCGGGATGCCGAAATATTGCTGTTAAATGGCAACTGGTCGAATAAGACCGCGGGCGCTGAGGGTTCGATCGACACGAGCGCGATAGAGTGCCATCAGTTGCGCGGCCACGTGATCGCCTTCAATAACGCCAAGAGCGCTGGCGATCGCCTGTAGCGTCGCCATTCCCTCCGCTCGGCTCTGCGCGCGCAACTGATACCTCGCATCGTTGGGCGTGCTGATTTTTACCCTGGGAATATCTTTTAATTCCTGATGGCGCGAATGAATCTTGCGCGTCTGGCGCCAAGTGCCGTCCGGCACGATGAGCTGGATCGGCCGCGGATCTTGATCGATGAGTTGACGATTTAATTCGACGGCATCGGCACAGGGATAAAACAGTAAAGTCCGATACTGCGGCGACAACAGTTCGCTCAAGTCGAGCATCTCCCGGCCGGCGCCGCGCACGCGCAACTCGCAATTGACCAGCGCTCTGAGCGCGAGCAATCCCGTATTGCTGCTGCGCTTGAGTTCGCGATGATGGATCACCAGCGCAATCTTGGTGCGCAGATCCAAGCGCGGCGCAACGGCGCACATGCACAACCGGCGCGACGCCGCACACACCGGACAACGCTCTTTCGCTTTGCCAATTCCTGCCATGCCCGTTTTATAACTTTCGCGAGACCACAATACTATGTCGACCAACGATTGCCACGGCAGCGAAGCATGATAAATAAGGCTGACTGACACGAATCCAAAAACGTCATCGACGGCGAGGAGTCTTTAATGAAACTCAGCACCGACCGCATTCTCACCACCCATACCGGCAGCCTGCCGTTGCCGCCGCGGGTGCGCCAAGCTCTCGCGGCTAAGCGCCGCGGCGAGGCCTACGATCAAACCGTAATCGACGCCACGCTGACCAGCGCGATCGACGAGATAGTCTGGCGCCAAGTCGAAGTCGGCATCGACATCGTCGACGACGGCGAGCTAAGTAAAACCGCGTGGAACGATTACGTCGTTCACCGCGTCAGCGGCTTGGAGCGAAAACCGCGCTCGCGCGCCCAAAGCGCCGAACCCTGGAGCGTCGCCCAAGGCATCGTCCGGCCGCGTGAAACAGGGTTAGCTAGACGCGACGACATCGACGGCGCGCCGCGCCACTACCGCACCGACATCGCCGAGTTTCACGATCTGGCGCGCGCCCAGAGCGACGGCCACGACAACGGCGGCTTCGCGTATGTCTGCACCGGTCCCATCGGCTGGAAGGATTTCGCCGCCGTGAAAACCGATATCGCTCGACTCACTACGGCGGTAAAAACAACCAAGCCGCACGATGTTTTCATGTCAGCGCTTTCACCCGGCTGCTTCGTACGTTTTTTTCGCAACGAATATTATCCCAATGAAGAGAGTTACATGCAGGCGGTGGCCGACGCCATGCGTTTAGAATACCAAGCGATCGTCGACGCCGGCTTCGTCTTGCAACTCGACTGCCCGGACTTAGCTTCCGGCGCCAACACCGACTACGCCGATCTGAGCGTCAAGCAATTTCGCAGAGTCATCGAGCAACATGTCGAGTGCTTGAATTACGCGCTCAAAAATATTCCGTCTGAACAGGTGCGCATGCATGTTTGTTGGGGCAACTATGAAGGGCCGCACCATCGCGACATTGCGCTCAGCGACGTCATTGACATCGTGCTCAAAGCCAATGTCACCGGCGTCACCATCGAGTCGGCCAACCCGCGCCATGGCCATGAATGGAAGATCTGGCAAGAGACTAAATTGCCGGAAGGAAAAATTCTATTTCCGGGCGTCATCGACGACATCAGCATGTTCATCGAACATCCGGAACTGGTCGCCGAGCGCATCGTCCGCTTCGCCAAACTGGTCGGCAAAGAAAACGTCATCGCCTGCACCGATTGCGGCCTGCGCCATCTGCCCGACGCCAGCCTCGCCTTCGCGAAACTCTTCGCACTGACGGAAGGCGCGAAGCTGGCGAGCCAGGAATTGTGGGGATAGCCGATTACTTTACCTTCGCGCAGCAAGACAGCTTTACAGCGCCGACAATTTCAGATGCGCGAACCGTTCGCGCCAGCTGATATTCGCTGGAATAGTTTGCGCGAAGGTATCGATGTGCGGAAAGCAATTTGATGCTGAATCGCGGACGATGTGCGGCGGCTCTTTGCCGTCCTGAAAATCCTTAACCGTGTTGATCAAGTATTTGCGCACGGCGATGACCGCCTTGTCGCTCACGCCTAAATGTTCGCGCGAGCGATCGTAGATCGGCCCCATGGTTTCGGTGGCAACCCCGTCGTGATTGAGAAAGTTTTCGATGCCGGTGTAATCCACGCTCTTCTGCCGTTGGCGATCTTGCAGATAATTGTTGTCTAGGTTGCGAATCCGACGGTAATCGGGGCCGATTTGAGTTTTGCGATTCCAGTCTTCCACCGTCGGTTTGCGGTCCTGCAAGAAACCGAGATCGTAACGCCACGTGTGTTGGTCATCCACCGGCACATAAATATTTGCCTCGCGGTTGCGCGCCGGCACCCAGCAGGCGACCGGCATGACGAAGCTCGACACCCGCACATATTGCGTGTCGGGTCCGGCCTTGCGCGTCGCGATCAAGCGTACGCCGAAGTCGGTCTCCTCGGTTTCGTAGGCGGGCGCCGAGTCGATTGCAAATATCTGGCGGCGGCCGGTGGCGGAAAACTCGCGGTGTAAAAACGACAGATGCGACGAATCGCATTCGCCTTCGAGCCCCTGCAAATAATTACACTCTAGCAAAGCCTTGGTGACATAGGTCTGGTCTCTGGGAATTTGCGCCCATTCGTAGTTGGGAAACAGCGGCATCTTGTCCCGCGGCCCTAAGTAAGCGAAGACCATCCCCGCTGCTTCCTTCGTCGGATAGGCGACATGCTTGAGCTTGGTTTTGAAATCGCTCCCAGCCGGTTCCGCCGGCGTGTCGAGCACGTTGCCATCCACGTCGTATTTCCAACCATGGTAAACGCAGCGCAAACCGCATTCCTCGTTGCGCCCAAAAAACAACGACGTGCCGCGATGCGCGCAGTGCTCTCCCAACAACCCGACGCGTCCCTGGCTGTCGCGATACGCGACCAGCTCTTCGCTGAGAATCCGCACCCGCACCGGTGGACAATCCAGCGCCGGAATCTCCTCCGACAACAGCGCCGGAATCCAATAGCGCCGCATAAGATCGCCCATCGGCGTCCCTGCTGAAGTCCTAGTCAAAAGCTCGTTGTGTTCTTGCGGAAGCATGCTGAATTCACCTCTGGCGAGGAGAATACTCATTCAGGCGGCGGATTTCCAACGATCGAGAACTGCGAACGCAAAGCGCTACTCAGAGGAAGCGGAACCAAGCCCCACACTCTCACAGACCCCACCTTTCCCACCTTCTCTTTTCGTGCAACTCAGTTCGATGGGCGATTGACGCGGATCAGTTGGCCGGTCATGTTCTGTAGATTTTTGACTGAATCATGAATTCGCTCTGCTAACGCCTCAAAGTTGGCATCGAATGTGCAAACTACGATTCCTTCGTGATGGGGCACATCGGAATGAAGGCGGATGAAATGCCGCCTGTTGAAGGTCACCAGGATTCGGGTTTCCATGATGGCAAATCCTAAAACGTCAGCATCTGGGATCGCTTGCCCGGCTTTACCATGTTCCGCAGTGGTCAATACGTCATGACCTAAACGTCGCAGTGATTCTACCGCCGCTAATGGGAAATTCTCATTGGCATAAAACCTTGCCATCGATCACGCCGCTTCGTTTGCAGTTATCTGACTTTCTATTTCTAGTTGATGCGCGCGGGCGTAGGCCCAGGCATTAGCTAGATCTTCCGCACGTAAAGTCGGATAGCTCCGTAATAGTTCAGCTTCGCTCGTCCCCAGCCGTTTCGCCTGAACGAGTAGCCACACGGGAACACGTGTACGCACGATACAGGGCTCGCCGCCGCAAACGTCTGGACGGCTTTCAATGCCGGGAAAGGCATCGCCAATATCGCGCGCGACCCACTGCAGCAGCTGAGCCTTTTCTGATCGAGTCAGCGTCGCGAGAAGATGTTCAATCTCTTGCAGTGGTTGCATCTCTAAGTCTCCCTTCTAGAGTACGGGATTGCACTGTCGTGTAATTATACCACGCAACCTTCGATCCGATAGAGCAATTAGCTGCGATAGGCGGGCTAGGTATTTTTCGCAGTATTAGGTAGCACTGCTCACCGATACGCTTCCTCCGGCATATTGAATCCCGCCCCTTCCTTCGCCAACTGCTCTTGAAACATCTTGCGGATGTACGGGTCCTCGTCGCGGTACTCGATGGTGCTGCCGCCTTCTTTGATGTCGAGGTTCAAGCCGCGCCAATCGACTCCGGGCACGCCCATGACTCGCCGTGGAAAACCGCCGAGAAAAGCGAGCACGCGTAGCGGTTCCTTCGACGCGCCAAAGTGGCCGTGGAACCAGCCTGAGTCGCCGGGGGCGGCGCTGACGATGCCGCCGTGTTTGTAGTCTTGGCGCTGGACCAAATCGCCCTTGCCGTCCTTCCACGGCGTCGTTCCAGCACTGCCTGGCCATGTGATCGTGTAGCCTTTGCCGCCGACGCACAACAACACTGGGCCCGCTTCATGGTTGTGACAGCGCGAATAGCGGCCTGGCGCGTACTGCGCGATGAATCCCTGAAAACTATTGCCGGACAAGTTCCAAAAAAAAGTTCGATGGCCGACGCCGCGCTGGCCATCCAATGGCAATTCTACGCGGTCCACGTCCGGGATAATATTTCCGTAGTTACGCGCGCGGCCGTGGCGCGGATCTTTGCCCAGTTCAGATTGCGCTTTGAAATAATCGGCGCTGCCATCGTAACGATCTTTGAACTGGTACGGATTGTTGAACAGCGAATCTTGGCTGCGGTAAAGGTAAAAAATCGGCGGCGCATTGGTGACGCCGAGCAGCAACGCCGGGCTGGAAGTGGCGTTGACGATGCGGTGCCAGGTGTTCAGCGGCGGCGAGAATAAACTTCCCTGCTGCCATTCGAAGGTTTGCTTCTTACTCGCATCGTCGCTCCAGATCTCCGTCGTGCCGCGTCCCTCAAGCACGTAGAAGATTTCTTCGTACATGTGCTTTTCCGCAGTGATCACGCCGGCGCTCGGCACTTCGATGACGTACATCCCCTGAAGCCCGCCGCAGCCGTTGAGCTCGATGAACGCACCCTGCGCGCCCATGCGCTTCCACGGTGCCAAAGTCAGGTCGCGGATGTCATTAAATCCCACCGTGCCGCGATGGATCGGCAGATTTTGCTCGTCCATGTAAGTTTCATACGGACTCGCCGGCCGGATCCAGCGTTTGGTACCGACGAAATCTTGCGCCATGTTTCATTGCCTCCGTGAATGTTCAGTTAGTTTTACTCAGAGCCAGCTCAGTGAAAACACGTGCATAATGCGCAAATCGACAACGCCGGCTGTACAAGACGGATATGCCACCACTGGGCGGTTCCGTGCAAGCGAACAATTGAGCGTCAGAATGAGAGAGACAACAGTTAGCGTGAAACGTTACTTCTACGAAAGCAATTTATACCAGCGGAGTAACTGAAGCCCGATCTATTTCTACCAGCGTATGTTGCTCCAAAGCGGTTTCAATCTCAGACAAATGACGTTCGAAGAGAGCACACAAGTCACTCTTTGACATATTTCCCGTCTTGACCAACAACAGCTTCCATGGCCGACCCAAAAGTAAATGCGAATAGAAGAAATCCGAATCTTTCGAAATCACGACACGCTGCTCGTCAAGCGAAATCTGAGTGAGGATGTTATCCTTTGTGGCGTTTTTCGCTGGTAGATCCAGCGTGTGGTTCGCATCGTGGCCGTGGCGCGCCAATACCGCGCAAAGACTCGGCGGCAAGTGCGCATCCACAAAAAACTTCATGTGAGCGGCAGGTGGATACTCTTCGCGGCTAACATCCGGCGCGCAAACTCATGACAAGCAAGAATATCTTCGCGTTCCAGGTCCGGAAACTCCTTCAGCAAGTCATCGATCGTGTCACCGCCGGCGAGATATTCGAGAATCGTCTCAACCGGATAGCGCAAGCCGCGAATACACGGCTTACCATGACAGATCTCCGGATCCACAGTGATGCGGGCAAGTAGGTTGTCATTGGACATGAAGGGAATTCTACACCGCGGCCCGCAGGTTGCAAACCAGATTCATTAAGGCCTACCGAACTCGGCACAAGCCCAAATCGCTCCTCAGCCAGGCCTAATGACGCACGCCGCACGGTTGCGACAAAGCGCGCCGCTAAATCTTGGCGAAAATATCTTTCTCGACCTGCGAAAGACTTTGCGCGATCGCGTGCTGGTCGATGTTCTTCGCAATGTCAGCGTAGCCGGCCTCGGCGACCATCGACGGCAGACGTGTCTTGAGCTGATCGAGCGTCCAGCGCACCGGATCGGCAATGCCTTCGGCGATCATATCGTGGACCGGACTCTTCGGTGACGCGCCGACATGATAATGCGGCGTCTTGCTGAAGCAGTCGAAGCGGAGAATTCTGTCGCCCTCTTTTTCACCGGCCACGGTGACATCGAATGTCAGCCCCTCATCGCCGCCAATGCCTTTGCGGTAATCCACCCAAATCCGCATCCCCGCCGCTTCGATGACAACCGGATCGCTCTTCTGCCGTAGAGCTTTTTCATTTTCCATGGTTCGCATTCCTTCCATGTTTTCAGAATCGACATTCCGAGCCAGCGCTCCGACACTAACAGCGACCTGGCGATTTGCCAAGAACGTTGAGAGACGGCCCGACAAACCGCTGCCGTTACGCTTGAAACCGCTATCGCTTCAAGTCTAATCTGCGAATTACTAGGAGAATAACGATGGCCAAAGCTGGAGAGACAATCTACGAATGGGACAAGCAACCGCGCATGCCGGCTCCACCGCCGCCGGCGGGGAGCTGCGATTGTCAGTTTCACATCTACGACGATCCCTCCGAGTTTCCGCCGCGGCCGAACCGGCCTTATCCACCGATTGAAAGCGCGACGTTTAGCGAAGCGCAACGCATGCACAAAGCGATCGGCTTCGCGCGCGGCGTGATCGTCCATAGCGCGATCTACGGCAGCGATCATCGGCTCTTGCTGCACGAGCTGGAAAACTTGAACGATCCCGACCGCTATCGCGGCATCGGCATTGTCGACGATAAAGTTTCAGACAAGGAACTCGAAAGGTTGCACGCCGCCGGCGTGCGCGGCGCGCGCTTCAATTTCGTGCGCTTCTTCGCCATGGAGCAGCGTGAGACCGAAGTCCGCCGCTCCATGGCGCGCATTCACGAGCTCGGCTGGCACGCGCGGCTGCATGTCAACGGCGAAGACCTGCTGGAGAATTCCGAGCTGCTGCGCTCGTTCAAAGACATCCCGATGGTGATCGACCATTTCGGCCATGTCGGTTTTGAAGGTGGGATGGACCGGCCGGTGATCCGCTGGGTGCTCGATATGTTGAAGCAAGAAAACTGGTGGATGATGATTTCCAACGGCAACCGCGATTCAAAGTTCGACGCGGGCTGGGACGACGCGCTACCGTACGGCAAGGCATTTATCGAAGCCGCGCCCGAGCGCACCATCTGGGGCAGCGACTGGCCCCATCCGCAGTGGACCAAGCGCATGATGAACGATGCCGAAGAAGTAGAGTTGCTCTATCGCTATGTCGACGGCGATGCGGAGTTGCTGCGAAAAATATTAGTAGATAATCCGGCGCGGCTGCATGGATTCAACCAACCCTGAGGGCGCGATGAATCGCGCCCCTACATTCGGAAATCCTCTTGGGATTTTTTGCGTTATTTGCGGCCAATCCTCCGCTTCCGATTCGTCAGTTCACCGCCGCATCTAACTTGTAGAACCGCGCCGCGTTGCCGCGCAGCACGGCCTGTTTGGCGGCTTCGCTCATCCCTTCGCGCTCGCGCAGTTCGTGAATCTCTTTGCCGACGGTGTGAATATTCACTTCGTGGGGAAAGTCCGACGAGAACATGAACGCTTGTTCGCCGGCGACTTTGACCGCGTAGGGCAAATCCGACTCGCCGCCTTCGATGCCAACTACCAGGCGCCCCGCCTTGATCAGCCCACGAATGTAATCCGCAATGCTTTGCCCTTCCGGCAAATGCAGCAGCTCGCCGCGCGGATTGAGCGGAATGCCCGCTTCGTAAGATCGCGAAAGCCGCTCGAATGCCATCAGCAACCACAGCGGGCCGCCTTCGAGATAAGCCACGCGTAGACCGGCAAAGCGCTCGAATAAATTGTTGAGCAGCATCTCCGACAATGCGATGGCCAGCGACATCGGATGGCCGATGGCGTTGGCGCCGGTGGAAACGTTCATGGTTTCCATGCCCAAATCCCAATGACCACCGCCATGAACGACGACGGGAATGCCCAAGCGCGCCGCTTCGGCGTACACCGGCCAATAGGGTTTCGCGCCGAGATTCAAATGCACTCCAGTGGCGGGAAATAGCACCGCGGACATGCCCAAGTCTGTATGCGCGTGCTGCAACTCCGCCAACGCCGCATCGGCATCGTGCATCGGCAAAAGCGCGACGCCTTTGAAACGTTTATCGCGGCGTAGATAAGTTTCGGCCAACCAGTCGTTGTACGCCCGCGCCGCGCCGCAGGCGTAGTCGCGGTCGACGATGCGGCCGATGCGTTGGCCGGCGGTGGGAAAGAGCACCGTGTAGTCGAAGCCGACTTTATCTAAGAATTCGATCCAGCCTTCCGGCCCAGGGTTGACGAAGCGTCCTTCGGCGTTGGTCGCGAAAGCGCCCGGCGGTGTGCGCGTGAGAGAATATTGGATATGGCTGTTGAGCGGAAACACGCCGCTGCGCAGCTTGCCGCCCGCTGCGGTATAAGGGAAGTGTCGCGCGATGCCGTCGCCGTCTTCAAAAATATGGCCATCGCCATCGATAATTTTCACTTGCTGAGACATTGAGTGCTCCTCGACCGACTATTTGATTTCATCGTGTCACAAAATTTTGCCGAAGCCTGCGCATCATCTCCGCTTCAGCCTTTGCCTGATAACACCGAGGGAGAAAGCTTGTCAAATTGACCATGCACAATTTGTTTGCCCGCAACGGACAGAAGCGCTATGTTCCGAGCAAATCGTATTGAGGAGGATTGACCATGGCCGACGCTAGACCCAACTATTCCACACCGAGCGCGGTTCGCTCGGTGACTTCTTATCCCGCCCGCCGCGGCTTCAAGCAGGGGCCCGTCGATCCTTCGCTTGATTACGTCATCGGCGTCGATGATTCGATCGACATTCACTGCCACGCCCATGAAGGACAGCAGGATGCCTTCGGCGTCGCCAAGCTCGCCTCGAAGAGCGGCATGCTGGGGATACTTTACAAGACCATCGTCGGCCGCAAAGATTCGGCGCTAACCGTCGCTGACATCCAAACCGCGCTTAATTCGTGGTGCGGCGAAAATGGCCACACCCCGGTGCAACTGTGGGCCGGCGCCTCGGTCACTCAAGGTTTTCTTTCTAAGATCGAGCCGGCGTGGTCGGCGAACAATTTGAAAGCCGGCGTCAAAGGTCTGTGGATGCCCAACAACACTTCGTCGAATACGCTCAACATCGTCGGCGGCAAACCCAGCGCCTGGGACAAGAACGCCGATCCGAAAGCGCACACCGAACCATTGTCGTGGGAAGATTCGCTCAAGTACGGCCATTATCAACTAGACGACAAAGGCCGACTGTTGCCGGCGATCGAAGAGATCTTCCGCATGGCCCATGATTACAACGCCGCGGTGTTCTTCGGCCATCCAACCAAGCCGGAGTTTCGCGCCATGGCGGAATACTGCCAAAAAATCGGCTTCAAACGCGGCGTCGTCGACCATCCGTTTAGCCCCTTTGTGAGTTTGACCATCGAGGAAATGAAAGAAGCCGCCGACGCGGGTCTATGGATCAATTTTACTTACGACGAACTGTCGCCGCTGCTCGGCATCGATCCGGGAAATATGTACAAGGCGATCCGCACCGTCGGGGCTGAACACTGCACGCTGTCATCCGACGCCGGCGAGCCGCTGTTTCCCAATTCGGTGGAATCGCTGCGCCTGCTGCGCGGCCACATGTCGGCGTTCGGCTGCACGGACGATGAAATCTACACCATGTGCACGGTCAATCCCGCGTTCATCGTCGGCCTCGAACCGCCGGCCAAGCAGCGAGCGAGCGCTGCACACTAAGCGTAACCCGTAGGATGCGGTGAATCCGCGAACCGCATCGTTGCCGCGCAACGTAACAACGATGCGGTTCCCTTCGGTCACCACATCCTACGAACTCGGATTCGGAAATCCCTCCCGCCAAGCATGTCCTGAGCTGAGCCGAAGGAACGCAAAGGCGCCAAGCTCGGAATAGATAATTCATTCCTTTCCGAACTTGGCGCCTTTGCGCCTTTGCGAGAGATTATCCGAATTTGACTTGTGGTGAACGAAAACAAGTTAACGCTCAAACAAACCCTAAAATCCCCGCCAGCGCAGCAGCTCCAAACAGCCAGAGCGGATTCCACGGCTTGCCGAGCGCCACAACGACGGTGAGCAGCGTGATCGTGTAACCGCGCCAGTCGTGATTCACCGCGCGCATGAGGATCGTCGCGCTAGCGAAAACTAATCCGATGGTAATCGGCGTCAGACCGAGGCGAACCGCGCGAAAGATCCGCGCATCGGGATAGCGCTGCTTTAGATGGCCGACGAGCATCGTCAGCGTCGTCGCCGGCACGAGCAGTGGAATCGTCGTCGCGGCGACGCCCTTCCATCCCGCGAGATACCAGCCGATCAGCGTGACGTACATGACGTTGGGACCAGGCGCCACCTGGGCCAATGTATAAATCTCGGCGAACTGCCGGTCGGTCAGCAAGTGATGGACTTCAACTAAATAGCGATGAATGTCCGGCAAGATCGTCGACGGACCGCCGACGGCGACGAACCAGAGCGCGACGAAATGGAAAAACATCGCCGTAAGATCCACGCGTTCCATCAAGACTGCTCTTTCCACGCCGCGAATACCGCCCATGGCGCCAGCGCGCCGACGACCCACAAGAGCGGCCAACGCATAACGCCGACACCGACAAACGCCAACGCGCCGAACAACCACGACTGCCAACGGCGCGGCAACGCCGTCGCCAACTTGATCACGGTTGCCATAAGCAATCCGGCCGCGACGCTCGACATGCCGGCGAGCGCTTGCTGCACTTGCAGCAACGCGCCGAAATGTTGATACAGCACGCCCATGCCGACCACCACGAGACAGGGCCAACCCAGGAAGCCGGCAACCGAAGCCGCAGCGCCACTCCAACCGGCGAAGCGATGGCCGACCATGACTGTTAAATTGAGAACGTTGGGTCCCGGCAACAATTGTCCGAGCGACAACGCCTCGACAAATTCCCGTTCGCTGAGCCAACCCTGTTTCTCCACCAGCTGGCGCCGCGTCCAGAAAATCGCGCCGCCAAAACTCGACAAGCTGATGCGGGAAAAAGCTAAAAACAGCGCCAACGGAGTAACGCGCGGGTTTTGCGATTCGGTTTGTTGCATGTCTTTCGAGCAGTAACACAGAACCGCATTGCGATGCACTTGGCGACCGCGATGACGTTGGCCATGCGGCAATCCTCGCGCTGGGCGAGTTAATTATGATAGAGAAAGCAGTCAAAGGAGAAAGCAATGATCCATCGCTCGTTCTGCGCCGTGATCATCACCGCGATCGCGCTCTGCGCCATTGCAACAGCAAGCAGCGCGGCCGAATCGTCCTGCCCCGCGATCCTCGATCATAAGTTCGCCAATCTGATGGACGAGCCGGTTTCGCTCTGCCAGTTTCGCGGCAAAGTACTGCTCATCGTCAACACCGCCAGTGAATGCGGCTACACGCCGCAATACGACGGCTTGGAAAAACTATATCGCCGTTATCGCGACAAGGGTTTCGCGGTTTTAGGATTTTCCGCCAACGACTTCGGCGCCCAGGAACCGGGCTCGAACAAAGAGATCGCGCAATTCTGCCAGGTCAATTATGGCATCACCTTTCCGGTGTTCGCCAAGACTTCAGTAGTTGGCGTTAAAGCCAACCCGCTGTTTCGCGAGCTGGCGGCCAAGACCAAGAAGCCGCCGCAATGGAATTTTCACAAGTATCTTCTCGATAAAGCCGGACAACCGGTAAATGTTTTCGAAAGCGCCGCCGAACCGGAAGACCGACGCATCACCACGGAAATCGAAAAACTGCTGCTTGCGCGCTAAATCGAAACTAGTCAAATCGTCGCAATGAAAGATGCAATGTCCCTGCGCATGGTGATCCACTGAGAAAGTTCGTCATGTCCGATCCCAGCCCACAAAGCGGTGCAGAGTTTGTCGCAGAACAATTGCGCGACAAGATTGACGCGCTCTACCGCTTCGACTCTCGCCAGATTCTCGCCACCTTGATTCGCCTGCTCGGCGATTTCGATCTCGCCGAAGAAGCGCTGCACGAAGCTTTTCGCGCCGCGTTGGAACAATGGCCGCGCGATGGCGTGCCGGCCAATCCGCGCGCCTGGCTGATTTCCACCGGCCGCTTCAAAGCCATCGACGCGATCCGCAAGCGCGCGCGCTTCGAATCGTTGCCCGACGATATCGCCGAGCGCCTGACCAGCGAAAGCGACGATTTAGAATCAACTCGGCATTTCGCGATCGGGGTATGAACCCCGCTCGCGACCAAAGGGGATGCTCGCCCCCTTTGGAAACCCCATTTAGTTGTGCCCGCCGCAAGCAGCGGGGAATATTAGATTAAACCGTTCACAGCAACCAACACCACCGAATTCAGCTTCAAGCCCGAAGCTGAAAAAACGCTGGTCACTTGGAGCATGTTCGGCGAAAACAATTTCATCGCCAAGGCCTTCGCCTGTTCATGAACATGGACAAAATGGTCGGCGGCGATTTCGAAAAGGGTTGGCGCAAATGAAATCGCTGGTTGAAGCGGCGCCCAAGCAATAGCACGGCGAAAACAATAACCGGAGAAAAACATGAACGTTGTACTGTGGATCGCACAAACACTGCTCGCCGCGCTATTTTTGTTCGCCGGCGGTTCGAAGCTGGTCATGTCAATCGAAGAGATGACCAAGCAGATGCCGATGCCGGGCTGGTTCCTGCGCTTCATCGGCGTAGCCGAAGTGTTGGGCGCCGTCGGTCTGATTCTCCCTGGACTTTTGCGTATTCGCCCCAGCTTGACACCGCTCGCAGCGGCGGGATTGGTGATCGTTATGATCGGCGCGACGGCGGTTACGCTGATGACCGGCGATGTCGCCACCGCGCTGATGCCGCTCGTGACCGGGCTTCTCACCGCCTTCGTCGCCTACGGCCGCCGGCGCCTCAAACCATTCTCAACCAAGTCCTGAAGAGTGTCGTGAATCAGCTGCGCGAAGCCGCACGTTGCTTGGGCAACATGCGTATCGGAGTTTGGGACGGGGCCAGCAGTCTTTTTGCATTCCCCACCATGCCGGAAAGAAAATTATAATCGCACGCCTCACAAATGACTCCCGAGAGCGGCAGTTGCTCTGCGCAGTTCGGGCACTTTTTTAATGACGGGAGGTGTTGCTCCTCAAACATTCGATCGACGGCGTACTCGTTTGAGAACGCACTTCCCGTCACCAACGCCTTGAAAACACCGACTTGCTTCTTGTCCCCTGCAATGGCGATAAGAAACATCAAGATAATTGCCGGGGCAAAAAAATTAACGATATCTAAATTTTCACCAGTCATGATCTTACTCCTTCCGCCCTACCAGCTTGGCTAGGGCGACAACTCTCTTGCACGTCGCTTTGTGCACGACCTGCTATAGAGCAATGGGAGTGCCGAAAAATGGATTTTGTCGCTTACGTAAGAACGGCGCGAAGGTGGCAAAGAATGCCGATTGGCACCATCGTGGATTCGCCCCAAACTGGCTCGGCGATGGGGCAACGGGCCATTTGGCCCGCGCCACTCAGGGTTAGGTGAAATAACCAAAGCCCGACAACCAGTCTTTAAGCAGCCAGGACTTTCGTCGTTTTAGGAGATGGTATATTACAGACAAATTCTTTCGTCCATGGTAATTCTTGCGTACCGGGACGCAGGAATCTTGGAAGCGTACTACGCATTGCTTTTGAGGCGTAAAGCAACTGATGATTAACCGCTGGGGTTTAGGAAACAAATTATTACTTGTCGCTGCGGTCTTGCTTTTGCCCCAGCTCGCCTGTGCCGGATCGTTCAAGCTAGGTTCCATAAGTATATCCCCGGTGGTGGAGACCAGAAAATTTTGGCCCCTTGCCAGCTATCTCGCGCGGCAGTTGCAGTCAGAGGGAATCGACGAAGCGAAAGTTGTCGTGGCGGAGAGTATTCCGGCGATGTCCTCGTTCTTGCAAACGCGCGGGGCAGATCTTTACATAGATAGTGTTTTCCCTTCGGTGGCTGTGAGCCGCCTTTCCAACAGCAAACTTCTGCTGCAACGCTGGAAGAAGGGGAAAAGCGATTACCAGTCGATTATCTTCACGCGAAAAGATAGCGGCATCGCTCGATTGGAGGATATCAAGGGCAAGGTCATCGCCTTTGAGGAGCCCTTCAGTTCGACCGGTTATTTTTTTCCGAAAATGGTTTTATTGAAAAAAGGATTCCGAATGACGCCCAAGAGACAGGGGAGTGACCCCATAAAATCCGACGAAGTGGGGTATATCTTTAGTCACGGTGACTCGAATACAATTCTCTCGGTGTTGAATGGAGTCGTGGCGGCGGGTGCAACCGATAGTCAGAAGTATCTCGCTGTGGCGAAAAACGTTGACAGCTTCAAGATCATTCATGAGACGGTTTCCATTCCGCGTCAGATAGTCAGCCATCGAGCCGATCTCCCTGCCAAGCTTGTGACGAAAGTAAAGGAAGTTTTAATGAACATGCATCAGACTGCGGAGGGTAGGCAGGTGCTGCAGGCTTTCGAGAGCACTACCAAGTTCGATGAGATACCGGTTCGAGACATCGACCTTATGGCCGGATTAAAGAAACAGGTCGATGCCGAACTTAAACTCCAACGATAGCCTCGGTTCGCCCGGCTGATGTAAATATTTCCATTCTTCTCTCCGCATTTACAGCAACGGCTTCGAGCGCTAGGATTGAATAGAAGCGAAACGCGATGAGGTCTCAAACTATCCGACGTAAGTTAATACGAATGGCTGGCACTGTATCCGATCCCAAGCAGTCTAAATATCACCCCTTTCCGTCCTATCCTTATTTATGATCAATCGATATTTACTGTCATGTTTAAAAGCGCGGTAAATTTTTAGTGGCGGAAAACCAAACGAAGATCGCTCTTTAACGAGATCTTTCAATTGCTCGACGGTCGCGCTACTAGCGGAACATCCTATGATGATCCCAGAAAGCGCTGCAGAGCGAAAATAAAGTAACTGAGCCGCCGATTCCGGGACTATTATTCTACGCTCTTTCTCGTATGCCCAGCCTTGATATTTTCTTAGGAGTACCACCGTTATGCCCTTTGCCTCATTGAGCCAATTTAAGACTGGATAATCTTCGCTGTAGTTCACAGGCAATGCCTGGGCAAACGTAGCAATATCCCTGGCGACTTCGAACTGAAGACAAACACCCCTATGGTCTGTTGCATAATGACTCCACATGAGAATGCTTCGCGGATCACCTCCGAAGGAGCACACACCTACAGCGGCAGTGCTCTCTGCAAACGATATTCTTGCCCGTGACACGACAGAATCTAAATTTGCCATCATACGGCTTACTTCCCTCTTCCGGGCTTCCCATTTTACCCCTCGTTCTCTAAAGAGCCGGTCTAATTTTTGTCTTATCGCCGCACGCGGTCCTTCAACGATAATTTTTGCGGCCATATCGTAGGGGTCGTTGAACTCTGTCGGTGACGAAAGGCGCAATCTGGACTGAAAAAGAATATCACGAAGACGGTCAACGGAGGTACTGTTGGAAGGATCAAATGGTCGGAACTTGTATAAAAAACGACACAGCGATGGCCTAACTTGGCGCCACAGAACCTGTCGTCGTTTACGATAGCCAAGGCCATCAAGACGCTTCACAAACCCCTTGAAGTATTCTTCAGGATCTAGACTTTGGGGCGCTTTCATATGACCAGGGAAGAATCCTAATTGTAAAAATGGAATGGAGTCAGCTCAAGCTGATCCTGCTTTTCTTACCCAGTTCCATTACTAAATCGGCTCAAGCGCAACTCCGCTATCCGCCAACTGCTCATAGCAACCGAACGGGATACGGGATTGCCGCGTTTACTTTTTCGCCGGGTCGTAACCGAGGATCGGCGACAGCCAGCGTTCCACTTCTGAAACTTTCATCTCTTTACGCCCGGCGTAGGACTCGACTTGGTCTTTGCCGATCGAGTTGACGGCGAAGTAGTGCGCGTCTTTATGGGCGAAATAGATGCCGCACACCGAGGCGGCCGGATACATGGCGAAACTTTCCGTCAGCGTGATGCCGGTGGCCTCGCCGGCGTTGAGTAAATCGAATATCAGCGGCTTTTCGGTGTGATCGGGTTGCGACGGGTAGCCCGGCGCCGGGCGGATGCCGCGATATTTTTCCGCGATCAAATCTTCGACGGTCAACTTCTCATCTTTGCCGTAGCCCCACTCGGCGCGCGTGCGCTTGTGCAAATATTCGGCGAACGCTTCGGCCAACCGGTCCGCCAAGGCTTTTGCCATGATCGAATTATATTGATCGTTGTCCTTGTCGAACTGTTCGGCGAGTTCCTGCGTGCCATGGCCGGTGGTCACCGCGAAAGCGCCGAGGTAATCCACTCGGCCGCTCTCGCGCGGCGCGACGAAGTCGGCAAGCGCCAACTGCGGTTTGCCGCGCTGATTGTCTTTCTGCTGGCGCAGCGTGTGAAAGCGCGTCAGCTCTTTAGTGCGAGTTACATCCGAATAAATGACAATATCGTCGCCGTCACTGTTGGCCGGATAGAAACCGTAAACCGCGTTGGCCGTGAACAGCTTTTCATCGACAATCTTTTTCAACAGCTCTTGGGCGTTGGCGAACAAATCCCGCGCCGCCGGACCGCGCGCCGGATCTTGCAACAAGTCAGGATAGCGCCCGCGCATTTCCCAAGTGTGGAAGAACGGCGACCAATCGATGTAGGAAACCAATTGAGCCAACGAAAACTCTTTGAGCACGCGCCGCCCGGTGAATTCCGGCGTGGCGATATGATGCACATCCCACTCGGTTTGAAGCTTGTGACGTTTGGCTTCATCATAAGCGAGCAACTGCGTGCCGGCGCGGTTTTCGAATTGCTCGCGCATCTCTTGCTGGTCTTTGCGGTTCTGTGCGTCGAGCGCTTGCCGGCTTTCCGCTTTCATCAATGCACCCACCACCGGCACGGCGCGCGAGGCATCGATCACGTGAATGGTTTCATGCTTGTACGCAGGAGCGATCTTAACCGCTGTGTGACGCTTGCTGGTGGTCGCGCCGCCGATCAGCAACGGAATTTTTAATCCGCGCCGGGTCATCTCGCTGGCGACATGCACCATCTCGTCCAAGGACGGCGTGATCAAACCGCTGAGACCGATGATATCGGCTTTCTCTTCAATCGCCGTGTCGATGATCTTGTCCGCCGGCACCATGACGCCGAGATCGATGACGTCGTAATTGTTGCAGCCCAGCACCACGCCGACGATGTTTTTGCCGATATCGTGAACGTCGCCCTTGACCGTGGCGAAAACCAATTTGGTGCGCACCGAAGTATCCTGCGCGCGCAATTTTTCCGCTTCCAGATAGGGCGTGAGATAAGCCACCGCCTTCTTCATCACCCGCGCGCTTTTTACCACTTGAGGCAAAAACATTTTTCCCGAACCGAACAGATCGCCGACCACGTTCATGCCGTCCATCAGCGGCCCTTCGATGACGCCCAGCGGCTTGCCATGTTTCTGGCGCGCCTCTTCGACGTCTTGATCGATGAAATCTGTCAGCCCCTTCACCAGCGCGTGGGCCAACCGTTCTTCCACCGTACCGTCGCGCCAGGAATCGTCTTTGACCGCGACCTTGCCCTTAGTTTTAACCGTGTCGGCGAAGGCGACCAAGCGTTCGGTGGCATCGGCGCGCCGGTTGAGCAGCACGTCTTCGACTAACTCGAGCAAGTCCTCGGGAATCTGTTCATACACCGACAGCATGCCGGGATTGACGATGCCCATGTCCATGCCGGCTTTGATGGCGTGGTAGAGAAACGCCGAATGCATCGCCTCGCGCACCGGATTGTTGCCGCGAAAGGAAAACGAGATGTTGCTCACGCCGCCCGAGACTTTCGCCAGCGGCAAGTTTTGTTTGATCCAGCGCGTCGCTTCGATGAAATTCACCGCGTAGTTGTTATGTTCCTCGATGCCGGTGCCGACGGTGAGAATGTTGGGATCGAAAATAATATCCTGGGGCGGAAAGCCGACGCTTTCCGTCAGCAGCTTGTAAGCGCGCGTGCACACTTCGATCTTGCGCTCCAACGTGTCCGCTTGGCCGCGCTCGTCGAACGCCATGACGATCACCGCGGCGCCGTAGCGGCGGATCAGTATCGCCTGGGCGATGAACTTCTCTTCGCCTTCTTTGAGGCTGATCGAATTGACGATGCCTTTGCCCTGCACGCAGCGCAGGCCCGCTTCGATTACTTCCCACTTCGAGCTGTCGATCATCACCGGCACCCGCGCGATGTCCGATTCGCCGGCGATCAAGCGGAGAAATTTCTCCATCGCGGCTTTCGAATCGAGCATGCCTTCGTCCATGTTGACGTCGATGATCTGGGCACCGCCCTCGACCTGCTGGCGCGCCACGCTCACCGCTTTTTCAAAATCGCCGGCGAGAATCATCTTGGCGAAGACCGGCGAGCCGGTCACGTTGGTGCGCTCGCCGATGTTGACGAAGTTAGATTCCGGCAGCACCGTCACTCTCTCGAGGCCGCTCAGACGCAAATGCGGCTCAACCTCGGGAAGCCGACGCGGCGCTTTGCCTTTCACCGCGGCCGCCAGCGCCGCGATATGCCCCGGCGTCGTGCCGCAACAACCGCCGACGAAGTTCAGCCAACCGTTGTCGACCCACTCGCGCAACTGCGGCGCCAGCGACTCGGGAGTCTCCGGAAAACCGGTGGGCAGCAATGGATCGGGCAAGCCGGCATTGGGATGCGTGCTGATATAGATCGGCGCAATTTGCGCCAGCTCTTCGATCAGCGGGCGCATCTCCTTGGGCCCCAGCGCGCAGTTCATACCGACGCTGAGCAGCGGCACGTGGGATATGGAATTCCAAAAACCTTCGACGGTCTGACCGGTGACGCCACGATTGCTGGCGGCTTGAATGAAAGTCACCGACGCCATCAAGGGAATAGACAGCTGACGTTCGTCAAGAAGCTTGGCAATGGCGAAGAATGCCGCTTTACCATTAAGCGTATCGAAAATCGTTTCGACTAGCAGAATATCGACGTCGCCGTCCAATAGGCCTCGTGCTTGCTCATAATATGCGTCGACAAGGTCATCAAAAGTCAGACGGCGGCTTGCAGCGCTGTTAACATCGGTCGAGATCGAACACATTTGAGTGGTCGGCCCCATCGAGCCGGCGACGAAGCACTGCCTCACGGGATCTTTGGCCATGACGCGTTGGGCGGCTATCTTCGCCGCCCGCGCGCCAGCAACGTTCATTTCATAGACCAGCGATTCAAGCTCGTAATCCGCCATGGACACCGAAGTCGAATTGAAGGTATTGGTCTCAACGATGTCCGCACCAGCTTCAAAATACTGCTGGTGAATCTCGGCGATCAGTTCGGGCTGCGTGAGACATAATAGATCGTTGCAGCCCTTGAGATCCTTACCATGGTTAGTAAACCGCTCGCCGCGAAACTCCTTCTCACCGAGCTCGTGGGCTTGGATCATCGTCCCCATGGCACCATCGAGAATGACAATGCGCTCCGATAGCAGTTTACGTAAAGTTATTTCAGTCGAGTTCATAAATACTCTTTCGCGATCCCGAAGTAATTCGATCCATGAGTGAAAATTTATTCTGCGCCTTTTGCGCTTTTTGCGGCCAATTCTCCGACTCCGAGTTCCTTCTTACTTTGCGCCTTTGCGTTCTTTGCGGCCAAGTCCCGTTTCTCCGGCAGACTCGCCCGCGCGACGAAAATCTCCACCGGCCGATTGCCGTTGCGCGCGACTTTTTCGCCGGCAAAGGAGCCGGTGAGATCGTAATCCACCGACGCCGCGCCGGCTTCGTCAAACCATCGTTCGATGACGCCGCGCTCGAAGCCGAGCCAACGGTGCGCCATCTGCTCGCGCATCCACTGCTGTTTGTGCTCGACCAAGTCGACGAGAATCACCGAACCGCCGGGCCGCGCGATGCGGCACAATCCGGCAATCGCTGCCGCCGGGTCCGGTAAAAAATGCAGCACCATGACGCAAAACGCCGCATCGACAGTGTGGGAGGCCAACGGCAGCTTGAGCAAATCGCCCTGACGAAACTCGACGTTGTCGACGCCGCGCTCCTTGGCAACGGCGCGGGCGCGCTTGAGCATCTCGCTGGAAAGATCGACGCCGATCACCTTGCGCGCGAAGCGCGCCAATTCAAAAGTCAGACTCCCCGTGCCGCAGCCGAGATCGGCCAAGGTCAAATCGTTGGGCAAGAGTTTTTCGATCGCCAGCGAAGTGACGCGGTCGTCGAAATAGCTTTTGCGAATGCGCTCCCAATCCCCCGCCACCGACTCGAAATACCCTTCCGAGCGGCGCAACCGACGCCGCCGGCAAGCGACCAAGCGGGCCTGATCTTTCTTGCTGTCAGGAAGTTCGGCGAAACGCGCCTGCAAGGTCTTGAACAATTCCCGCGCGGGCGCCGCCATATCCCGGCGCGCCGAGAAATAAACGTTGGTGCCTTCCTTGCGGTCGCGCACGAAGCCCGCGTCGCGCAGGATCGCCAGATTGCGCGACACCGAAGATTGCACCGATGCCACGGTCTCTTGCACCTCGCCCACGGTCAGCTCTTCCTGAGCCACCGCGGCGAGAATGCGCACGCGCAACGGATCGGCCAGCGCCTTAAGGGTTCGAACCAAGTCCATAGGTATTTAGCAACGATCATTATATGCGAATATTGCGATATTCACAACGAACTTGGCTGCCAGGTGTTGTAGCAAAGTGATTATGTCAGGGGTTAACGGCAACGTAATTATGTCAGGGTGGAAGGATGACAACCCTGACAATGAAAGACGAGAAACGACTAGACGTAATTCAACGAGTATATCGCAGCGAGATCACCGTGGTTGAGGCCGC
>SHYW01000050.1 GCA_009692615.1 Deltaproteobacteria bacterium
ATTTCCTTTGATTCATTTCTATCAATGTGTTTCTCTTTCATCGGCGTATCCTTTCTCTGCCTGCTTCAACAGGCAGCCTTTCGTTTTGATCGTATCGAAAGGGTACGCCACCTATTTTCTATTTCCACTCTTTTCGATAATAGCTCCGATGACATCGTTAATCATTCACTGCCTCATCGTTGCGGTTGAACGTTTATTTTTATCCTAATCGAAAGTCACGCTCTTGAGAATTTGCCGAAACAACGCTTTGCGCTCGTCGCCCGCGGCACTCGGATGGAGCCAAGTTATGCGGAACAGATCGAGAGTCGGATGATCGCGAATCGGGCCGAACATGAATGAATCTATTCGCGTGACAGTCTCCTTGGGAGTCGGGCCGGGGATTTGCACCTCGCGGATAAAGTGGCGCAGATCGTCGAACTCGATGATGAACTCTTCTTTCATGATCGCGTTGGGCGTGTCGGCTTTGAGACTTTCCCAGCTCGATCGGCCCGCTTCTTCGAGCGACACGCTCGGCAGCACGCGCTCGTGATGGACGATCACGTTGGACCAGAACTCGTCCACCGGGCTGCCGTCTTGGCCATTGGAGCTACCCATGACAAACAGCGCGTTGGGAAACTCGCTCACCACCCAGTGGGGCGGGATAATCAAATTGAAACTCGGCACCGGCCGGCAGGCTTCACTCGGATAGCTAAGCCAGAGAAATCCCGTGGTATCGATCTTGATGTTTTCCGATGGTAGTTTCATTGTGACCTCATTAAAACAAATTCTTGCTAGTGGTTTGTCCTGCTAACAACTTCCGACGGGTTGACGCCGGTTAGATTTGTTCGCGCGCCTCCGTTAGTTTTGCTCAAAATCGAAATCGACAGGTGGTGACTGCCGCAGTGACTTATCGTTGAACCACAGGATCGCATAGGCCCGCATAGAAAAGTTTCCCGGCGCGAGGTTGGCCGCGGAATAGGGTATTATTAGGGAGTGGACTCCGAGCTCATAGGGATCAAACGCAACCGAGAAATCGGTGGAAACCGCAAGATTCCCTGACGGAGTCTTATAACGATCCGTCTTGGAAGGAACAGGAGTATAGTTCCCGTTGTCTTCTAATGATTGAATATAGATCGCCAACTTGGCTTTAGATCAGGAGGCGCCCTGGAGTTGGCCGTTCACCCGGAAGATCCACCGCTGGCTAGCATCGTCGCGATTAACGGTTGGTTGCTGGAGCTGAGCCGAAGGCGCTTGAGCCGGCTGTGCCATCGCGTTACTGCGCGTCATTGCGACTGCTGTCAAGGCGATCGACGCCGCAAAGGCGCTGAGACGCAATATGCGATTTGTTTTCATCGAGGGAGTCCCGCTCTATTATCCTGGCGCAAAATTGAATTCGACAGGAGTCGAGCTCTCCAAAGATTTGTTGTTGATAAACACCTCCGCCCACCCCCTCAACTTATAGGTTCTCCCCGACCGCAGGTTGATCTCGGCATAGGGCAGTTCCACGGTGAGGACACCGAGCTCATAGGGATCGAAGTTTGCCGTAAAATAATTGTAACTGGCGAGATCGCCGTCGACAGAGTTATACTCGCTCCCCTTCTTGGCCCGTAAGGTAGTCCAAGTTTGATTGTTCTCGTACTGAAAAAAATAACCCAATACGGCCTCGCTGCCGCGCGCACCACGAAGTTGGCCGTTGACGCGTAAGGTGTATTTTTGATTGGCATCGTCATAGGTAAGCGTCGGTTGCTGCAGCGTTACACGACCCGCGCTGCTCTGCGCCGCGACCGTACTTTGGGCCGGCGTCGAATTGCCGTATGCCGGGGGCGGCAAGCCATCTCTCACAAATGGCAACGTACACGCCACGATATTGTTTGCATCGATGACGCTTAGACTTCCGGGCGTGGTGCCGATCGCGTACGTTCGCGGGGTGAGACTGTCGGCCAACGTTTGCAAGATTCCTAGCCAAACATTGTTGGAATTGTTCGAGGTTGTCGGGCCGGGATCGTAAGCATAGGTACACGTCAATTGCCCGCTGTTACCGGCGACATTCCCGGAGAATGCGGTTTGCCCCGCCCCGAAACAGGGATCTTCGGAGTTTTTTACGGCGGAGATCTGCTGGCCCCGATGGTTGATTTGCACAGTTAGCGAATAGGTGTCGCCTGACGGACACCGATACTCGCTGGTCCATTGTCCGCTCAGATTGGGACTCTGTGCCAGCGCATTGCTGCGGGTCAATACGAGTGCGGTCATGCCGATTAAGACTATGAACCTTATCGTGAGCAATGTGGGATTGGTTTTCATCGTTGTCCTCCTTATTTGTGAAATCAATTGTCTCAAATGAATAGAGGCGGTCCAATCTGCGATGCCCACAACTCATCGCAATCGAGGTTGGCGATTGCCATTGCAAATTTCATCCTCGGCGACTAAAAACAAAAGGCAGTACTCGCGGGAGTCAACTCCGCACTGAGCTACTGGCTTCAGATTTTTTTGTTAACGGAGCCCTAGGAATTACCCGGTTCCGGTAGGAGGCTTATATTCCCCAACCACGGCCAAAGAACCTTGGCAGGAAATAACCTTGCCTAGAGGTAAGACGATTCAGTTTCAATGGGTCGTGTCGAGCGGTAAATTCACGGCAGTCAACCTTGTTCAGTTGCACCAAACTCAGCGATGGCTTATAAAATTACAATCAATCGTCTTTTTCGCAAAGGATAGGGGAGCCAGGCGTGGAATTTCAGCGTATCAAACGGCTGCCGCCCTATGTCTTCAGCATCATCGATGGTATGAAGATGGAGGCGCGGCGTAGGGGTGAGGATATCGTCGACTTCGGCATGGGCAATCCCGATCTGCCCACACCGCCGCATGTGGTGGCGAAGCTGATCGAGGCGGCGTCCAAACCTGCCAATCATCGTTACTCGGTGTCGCGCGGGATTTTTAAATTGCGCGGCGCGATCGCCGATTGGTACAAGCGCCGCTATAACGTCGATATCGATCCCGACAGCGAGGCAATCGTCACCATCGGCGCCAAAGAAGGTTTGTCGCATCTCGCTTGGGCGACCATCGATCCCGGCGATGTCGTGCTTTGCCCGAGTCCGACATATCCGATTCATCAGTATGCCGTGATCCTCGCCGGCGGCGATCTGCGCTGCATTCCGCTCACCACCAGCGAAGAATTTTTCGGCAACTTGGATCAGGCGATCAAGCAGACTTGGCCCAAGCCGAAAATGTTGATCATCAGTTTTCCGCACAATCCGACTACTCAAGTAGTCGAGCTGGATTTTTTCGAAAGGGTGGTGAAAGCGGCTAAGGAGCATGACTTCATCGTCGTGCATGATCTGGCCTACGCCGATCTGACCTTCGACGGTTATCGGGCGCCGAGTTTTCTCCAGGCCGCGGGCGCCAAGGATGTCGGCGTGGAATTTTTCTCGCTGTCGAAGAGCTACAACATGCCGGGTTGGCGCGTCGGCTTTTGCGTCGGCAATAAGGAAATCATTCACGCCTTGGCGCGCATCAAGAGCTATCTCGACTACGGTATTTTTCAGCCGATTCAGATCGCCGCCATTCAAGCGCTCAACGGACCGCAGGATTGCGTCGAAGAGATTTGCGACATGTACCGCAAGCGGCGCGATTCGTTGCTCGACGGTCTCGACCGCGCCGGCTGGTATATTCCTCGGCCCAAGGGGACGATGTTCGTCTGGGCCGAGATTCCCGAGCCGGCGAAAAAGATGGGCTCGGTGGAGTTCGCCAAATATTTACTTCAAGAAGCCCAAGTCGCGGTGTCGCCGGGGATCGGCTTCGGCCAGTACGGCGACGAACATGTGCGCTTCGCGCTGATCGAAAACGAGCACCGCACCAAGCAGGCGGTGCGCAAAATCAAAAAGGCGCTCGTCAAATTATTAGACTAGCAAGAAGTCGGATTAAGAGATTACTGCCGCAAAGGCGCAAAGCTCGCAAAGTTCGGAATAGTACTCAACGAGATCACAAACATTCCCCGAAAACTTAGCGCCTTGGCGCCTTTGCGAGAGAATAATCCTAATTGATTTATGGCAACGGTTAATTCACGGCGGAAAGTCGGCGTCGGTTTGCTCGGCTCGGGAGTGGTCGGCGAGGCGATTCAAGATATTCTGTTTCAGCAAGTCGAGGAACGGAACGTCAAAGACGTCGACTTGGAGATCCGTAAGATTTACACCCGCTCGCCCAAAGGCAAGAAGTGGTTCGCCAAGCGCAAAGCTTTGTTCACCGCCAGCGCCGAAGAAGTGATCGATGACCCGAGCGTCGATATCGTCATCGAAGCGCTGGGCTTTCAGTCGAAGGCGCAGTTGCCGCAATTCCGCGACTACATTCTGCGCGCTTTCCGTAACGGCAAATCAGTGGTCACTTCAGACAAGGCCGTGCTGGCGCGCTACGGCAAAGAAATCTGGGCGGCGGCCAAGCAGAGCGGCCGGCAACTACGATTCGAAGCCTGCGTCGGCGGCGGCATTCCCGTTATCCGTTCGCTCAGCGAAAGCTTCGCGGTGGAACAACCGGAAGCGGTCTTCGGCATCGTCAACGGCACCTGCAATTATATTCTCTCGCAGATGGAAAAAAGCGGGAAGCCTTATGCCGAAGCGCTCAAAGAAGCGCAGCAAAAAGGCTACGCCGAAACCAATCCGGCATCCGACGTCAACGGCAGCGACGCCGAAGCGAAATTATTGCTGCTCAGCCGGGTCGCCTTCGGTTTAGAAATCACGCCGGGAAAAATCTGGCGCAAGGGCATTGAAGAAATTCAAGCCGTCGACTTTCGCTACGCCGAACGGATCGGTTCGAGCACCATCAAGCAACTGGCGGTCGCGCGTCGCGCCGGCCAAGCCGTGCAGGTTTTCGTTTCGCCGGTATTGGTCGGGCGGCAAAACTTTCTCGCCAGCGTGGATGGCGCGACCAATGCGATCTGTTTTGCCGGCAAAAGCAGCGGCGCCAGTCGCGGCGAGCGCGATTGCGATTACGTTCTCGTCGGACCGGGCGCCGGCGGCGGACCGACAGCGGTGGCGGTGCTCGGCGATGTTTGCGAGTTGGCGCGCGGCGAGCGCAATTTGTCGGGCATGCCGAGCTTGATCGCCCCCGGCACGCTGAAACTGCAACGGGAAGATGAACTCGACGTACCGTTCTACGTGCGCTTTGTGGTAAAGGATCGCTCTGGCATCGTCGGCGACATCGGCCGCACCTTCGGCAAACTCGGCGTCAATATTTCCGAGATCTGGCAGTTGCGTCACGTCGAAGATGAATTGAAAAGCTTGATGCAGAGTTATCGATTAAAGCAGAAAGCGCAGGAGATTTTGCCCTTCGTCATGACCTTGGAACGCACCACGCTGCGGCAAATGCGCAAGGCTCTGGATTCTCTGCACTCGCGAGATTATATCTTAGTCGATCCCGTGTGGTTTCCGATCTGGAGCGCAAAGTGAAGATAAGGATTCGGAATCGGAGAGATAGCCGCAGAGAACGCAAAGGACGCATAGAAATAAGATTCGGATTCCGGATGTCTCTCGCAAAGGCGCTAAGGCGCAAAGGTTTTAGGAAATAGTTTTTTTCCGAACTTGGCGTCTTTGCGTCTTGGCGAGAGAAATATCCGAGTCCGAGAAGTGGGAGTTAATTTTTTGAAGGCGGACTACGTAAAGTGAAATATATTATTTTGCAAGGCGACGGCATGGCGGACTATCCGATCGAAGAGCTTGGCGGCAAGACTCCGCTGGAAGCGGCGCGCACTCCCAACATGGACTGGCTCGCTCAGCGCGGCGTTTACGGTCTGGCGCATGTGATTCCCGACGGCTTTCCGCCCGGCAGCGATGTCGGCAACATGAGCATCATGGGTTACGACCCGGTGCTTTATCATACCGGCCGTTCGCCCTTGGAAGCGGCGAGCATGGGCGTGGCGCTGGGACCGACGGATATCGCCTTTCGCTGCAATCTCGTCACGCTCGGCGGCACGGGTGACGACACCGTGATGGAAGATTTCACCGCAGGCCATATCAGCACCGAAGAAGCGGCGGCGATCATCCGCGATCTGGGTGCCGAGCTGGGCGGCGACGGCATCGAATTTTTTCCCGGCGTGAGCTACCGCCACTTGATGGTGTGGCGCGACGGTCTGGAAAAAATGGCAACCACGCCGCCGCACGACATCACCGATCAGAAAACCGCCGGCTACATGCCCACGGGCGACGGCGCCGAGCGTTTATTGAATTTGATGGCCGCGTCGCAGTCGATCTTAGCGAGTCATCCGGTAAATCAGAAGCGGCGCGTCGAAGGCAAGCAGCAGGTGACGACCATTTGGCTTTGGGGGCAGGGGAGAGCGCCGCAGCTGCCGTCGTTGACCAAACGCTTCGGCATCAAGGGTGGCGTGATTTCGGCGGTCGATATCATTCACGGCCTCGGTGTTTACGCCGGTCTGGAACGCATTGACGTGCCCGGTATCACCGGCTTTCTCGACACCAATTTTGTCGGCAAGGGCGAATACGGCGTGGCCTCGCTGGAGAAAAATGATTTTGTCTTTATTCACGTCGAAGCCACCGACGAAGCCGGCCATATGGGCGATGTCAAAGCCAAGATTCAAGCCCTGGAAGATTTCGATGAGAAAGTCGTCGGCACGGTTTTGAAGGGCATGGGCGAACGAAAAGACTTTCGCATTCTCTTGATGCCCGATCATCCGACCGCTTGTGCTTTGAAAACTCACGTATCGGAGCCAGTGCCGTTCGTGCTCTATTCGCCGGCCGAGCTGCGCGACAACGGCGCGGTGGGTTACAATGAAAAAGACGCGGCGCAAACCGGTGTCGTCGCCAAACAAGCGTTTCGCCTGATGGAATCGCTGATCGAAGGGAGACCGACATGGACAGAAACCTAGCTCTAGAAGCGGTGCGAGTGACCGAAGCCGCCGCGCTCAATTGCGCGCGCTTGACCGGCTGCGGCGATGAGAAGGCCGCCGACCAAGCGGCCGTGGATGCCATGCGCAAAGCGTTCGATGCCTTGGCCATCGACGGCACGGTGGTGATCGGCGAAGGCGAACGCGACGAAGCGCCGATGCTCTACATCGGCGAGAAAGTCGGCTCAGGCGGACCCAAAGTCGACATCGCTCTCGATCCCTTGGAAGGCACGACCATCTGCGCCACCGGCGGGCCCAATGCTCTGGCGGTACTGGCGATGGCCGACGGCGGCAACTTGCTCCACTGTCCCGACACCTACATGTCGAAAATCGCCGTCGGACCCATCGGCCGCGGCGTCATCGACCTGGACAAATCGCCGACGCAAAATCTTAACGCTTTGGCGGAGGCCAAACGTTGTCGAGTTGAAGATTTAATGGTGATCATCCTCTCCCGGCCGCGCCATGAAGCGCTGATCCAAGAAGTGCGCAAAGCCGGCGCGCGCATTCGTCTGATCGGCGACGGCGATGTTTCCGCGGCTATTGCGACCACCAAGCCGGAAACCGGCATCGATCTACTGATCGGCATCGGCGGCGCACCGGAAGGCGTGTTGGCGGCGGCGGCGTTGCGTTGCGTCGGTGGCGAGTTTCAAGGCCGCTTGGCGCCGCGCAACAACGAAGAAATCGAGCGGGCGAAAAAGATGGGCGTCACCGACATCAAGAAGAAATTTAAAATCGAAGAGCTGGCCGCCGGCGACGTGATGTTCTCCGCCACCGGAGTGACCGACGGCGACTATTTGCAGGGCGTGCATTTCTTTCCCGGCGGCGCCACCACTCAGTCGGTGGTCATGCGCTCGAAGACCAAGACCATTAGAGTCGTCAACGCGACCCACTACTTCGACCATAAGCCGACTTATTGAGCACGGCGGAAGTTGCTTCGATAGGTTTAAGCTTTGGCCCAATCTGCCAATCCAAGTCGTGGACGGAAAAATTCGCGCGCCAGCGGCGCGTCGCGTAAACCGCGCCAGCGCCGCCGTTGGCTCCGAACGGTTCTGTTTTTTATTTTCTTTCCGCTGATCGTTTGGTTCCTGGCTTTTCTGATCTGGTTTTACTGGTACAATATCGTTTCGCTGTTTGGCGACAAGGAACCCAAGACCAAAGCCGTGCCGAGAATTGAAGCGATGCCGGAGCACCAGGAAAAATTGCCGCCGAGCAAAGCACCGGCGGAAAAAATCCTTGACGAAGATCGCCAGAAGCTCGAAGACATTCTCAAACGGCGCTGACACAAGATCATGAACTTTTGGCATACCATTCCCAAACCGATTATCGGCCTGTCGCCCATGGACGGCGTCACCGATGCGTCGTTTCGTTGGATCGCGGCGAAACATGGCGGGCCGGATATCACGGTCACGGAGTTCACCAACGTCGACGCGGCGATTCATGCGCCGCACACTTTGATCCGCGACTTCACTTACTCAGAACTTGAGCGGCCAATTATCGCGCAGATCTACGGCCACACGCCGGAACTGTTTTACAAAGCCGCCCATGTGGTCTGCGAGCTGGGCTTCGACGGCCTGGACATCAACATGGGCTGTCCGGCGAAGAATGTCGCGGCGTCAGGTAGCGGCGCGGCGTTGATTCGAACACCGGAATTGGCCAGGGAGATCGTCCGCGAGACTCAGCGCGGCATCGACGATTGGGTGGCGGGGCAGACTCTTGAGCAGCTGGGCTTACGCCAGAAGCTTCGCGAAACGGTTAAAACGTCTAACCAACAGCGTAGTGGTTTTGTCGCGCCAATCGTGCGCCGGTCGATTCCGCTATCGGTGAAAACCCGCATTGGCTATGACCGCATTGTCGTCGAGGATTGGATCGCCAATCTACTCGCGGAAAAGCCAGTGGCGATTTCGATCCATGGCCGGACGCTCAAACAAGGCTACAAAGGCGACGCCGATTGGGACGCTATCGCACGCGCTGTCGCAATCGCCAAGCCGGCGGGGACGCTGGTCTTGGGTAACGGCGATCTGCGCGACATGGGCGATGTCTATCGACGCGTGCGCGATAGCGGCGTCGACGGCGTTTTGCTCGGCCGCGCCGCCGAGGGCAATCCTTGGATCTTCAAAGCCAAGGACTATTTAAAGCAATGTCTACTGACATCGACGCCGCCAACGCCCGCCGAACCGATCGGCATGGCTGAGCGCTTCAGCGTTGTGGTTGAGCATGCGCGCCATTTTGAAAGCTACGTCCAGGAGCGCAGCTTCGTCAGCATGCGCAAACATCTGATTTGGTACTGCCGAGAGTTTCGCGGCGCGGCGGAATTACGAACTAAGATGGTCCGCGTCAACAAAGCCGCGGAAGTGATTCAATGTTTGCGCGACTACGAGAGCTGGCGCGATGCTCAAGCGGGGGATTCGGCGCCGACGCCATGGCCGGCGCCTGGCGATGCAACGCGTCCCGCTTCGGTCGTTTGATGACGCTGATTCTCGCATCCACTTCGCCGCGCCGGCGCCAAATCCTCGGCTTGCTTGGTTTGCCCTTCGACATCATCGCGCCACCATTCGAGGAAATACTCTCGCCATCTTTGTCCATCGCGGACGAAGTGCGCGCCTTCGCCCGCGGCAAAGCCGAGTCGGTCGCGCGCAGCCATCCGTCGGCGACGGTCATCGGCAGCGACACCATGATCGCCCTCGACGATGCCAAGCTCGGCAAACCCGCCAATCTGCTCGACGCCCGGCGCATGCTCCAAGCACTTACCGGGAAGAGCCATCGCATTTATACCGCGGTGACAATGATCGATCGCTCAAAAGTCGTGCTCGACATCGTCGAAGAAGTTTCGGTCAAGATGGCGCCCTTTAGCGAGAAAGAGATAGACATGTATCTCGCTTGCAACGAGTCCCTCGATAAAGCCGGCGCCTACTCGATCCAGGGCAGGGGCGCGGCCTTAATCGAGTCGATCAGCGGCGACTACCTAGCCGCGGTCGGCCTGCCGCTCAAACCGATCGCCGATTATCTTGCCAGCCGCGCCATTGCCTTTCCGCTCGATGTCGATCGACTTTACGCCGACAAATCCTTTCTCAACTGGCAGAATTTCTAGCAGCCACTTTTGTCGTCGCAATTCCTGGTCGCTGGCGAAATCTGGCCGAAGGCGACGAAATTTGTTCGACTGCAAGCTGTTTTTAAAAATCCATCTTCAATATTTTGACTACTTACGGCTGGTACGGGGCTTGCTCTCCAAAATGGGCGACCATGGCTACCAAGATGCCAAACACTTACTGCACGGTTGATCGTAACTGGCAATGGCCGGAAAATACCTGGTTTCGCGATCGCTTGAATGCTCTCAAAGCCCGCGAACTAGAGGAGCGGCGCCGACCTTCGGCACGCAGCGGCAACACGAATCTCGCCATTGCCGCGTTCACCGCAAAGGCTGAAACGCTTAAAGCAAGTTGAACTGCGTCGTGCAGACTTCCAAGAACACTGTGGCATTCTGTCATTGTGTCTCATTCCATCGCCGCTCCTGTCCTTGAATCCCCGCCAATTTCGCGACAATTGACGTCTCGTAGGTCTTGCCTCCAGCGGATAACCGACTACAATCGGCGCCAATTTGGTTCGCGTTTTAAGTTTCAAGTGTCATGGACGCACCCTGCGTAGACAACGATTATCTGCAAGATCACGTCATGCGATTGCTGGCGGGTCTGCGTCATTGGACGGGTCGAAATCTGGTCGACCCGATGCGCCCCGTCGCCGACCAAGCGCGTCAAATCTATTATGCCTCGTTCGCCGTTTTATCCCATGACATTAGCGCCGATCCGTTGCTCAACTACGCCAACCAAGCGGCGCTGACTCTTTTCGAATTGAGCTGGGAGGAACTCGTGATAACGCCATCGCGGCTTACGGCTGAAGCGATCGAGCGCGAGCAACGCGCACGTCTACTCGCCACAGTCGGCGCGCAAGGCTATATCGACGACTATCGCGGCGTGCGCATTTCGAAAAGCGGGCGGCGTTTCGAGATCGAGCGCGCCACGGTTTGGAACCTGTTCGATGAGCAGGGCGCGCACTACGGCCAAGCGGCGGCGTTTAGCGTGTGGCGAAGCTTGTGATTCGGATGATTGGCCGCAAAAAATGAAAAAATTAAATTTGACATATGTAGGGGCAAGGCGTGCCTTGCCCTCTCGAATTTACGCCTTGGCGGCAGATTTGTATATGTTTTTGGATTTTTTGCGGCCAACTCTCCGAATCCGATTTTTCTCTGTGAACATTGCGCCCTTTGTGGTTAACTCCTATTCCAAGAACGAATCCCACCATGGCTGAAATAAAATTCGTCGACACCACACTGCGCGATGGCCATCAGAGTTTATGGGCCGAAGGTCTGCGCACGGACATGATGCTGCCCATCGCCGAACCGATGGATCGCGCCGGGTTTGAGGCGATCGAGATCGTCGCGCCATCATTTTTCAAAAAGGCTTGCCGGGAATTTAAAGAAGATATTTGGCAGCGCATTCGTTCGGTGCGCCAGCGCATTACCCGGACGCCGCTGCGCGGTATTCGCAACCGCTATATGGCCGGTTTTCAAGTCACGCCGGCCTGCGCCTCCAAGCTCTGGCTCGAACGGCTGGCGGCCAACGGCTTGCGCCAGCTGCGCAGCTCCGATCCCTCCAACACCGTGGCCGTCTGGCGCGACATGGTGCAGAGCGCCAACGACGTGGGCTTGGAGACGATCATCAACCTGATTTTTTCCGAGTCGCCCAAACATACCGACGCTTACTACATAGCTCGGGCGCACGCAGCGGCGGCACTCAAGCCGTCGCGCGTCTGTCTTAAAGATCCAGGCGCGCTATTGACGCCGGAGCGTACCCGCGCCCTCGTGCCGGCGCTGCTGGAAGCGGTGGGAGACATACCATTGGAGTTTCACACCCACTGCATCACCGGCCTCGGACCGCTCTGTTGCCTGGAGGCGATTCAGCTTGGCGTGCGCTCGATCAACGCGGCGATCCCGCCGCTCGCCGATGGTTCATCCAACCCGTCGCTGTTCAACGTCGCCAAAAACGCCCGCGCCCTGGGCCATCGAACTATGATCGACGAGGCTGCGCTTCAACCCGTGGCCGAACATTTGCGCGCCATCGCCGCGCGGGAACATTTCCCGATCGGCGCGCCGCGCCAGTTCGACAGCGCCCACTATCGTCATCAAGTGCCGGGCGGGATGATCTCCAACTTTCGTTTTCAGCTGACCAAGCTGGGCATGGCCGAGCGCATGGGCGAAGTGCTCGAAGAAGTCGCACGGGTGCGCCAAGATCTCGGTTATCCGATCATGGTCACGCCCTATTCGCAGTTTGTCGGTGTCCAGGCTGCGGTGAACGTGATTCTTGGCGCCCGCTACCATGAAGTAAGCGATGAAATCATTCAATACGCCGGCGGCGTTTGGGGCGAGGAGGAGAGCGCTTGCGTCGAGGCAAATATCAAAGACAAGATTCTTAACCGGCCACGCGCCCGGGAGCTGGCTAATCAGCGGCCGTCAGAGGTCTCGTTGGTCGAGTTACGCGCGCAATTGGGTGGGCTCGGCGTGTCGGATGACGAACTGCTATTGCGCTATTTCGCCGGCAAGCAAGAAGTGGCCGCCATGAAAGCCGCGCCCACTGCGCCACAATCGTTGAGCGCGCGCCAGCCCTTGCTGGCATTGCTAGAAGAACTCGGTAAACGCAAACAGTGGCGGCACATTTCGATTCAACGCGGCAATGTGTCGATTCAAGCGCGCCGCGGCCGGGGAGTTTCAAAAAAGGAGATTTAAAGCTTGCGGTAGGTTATCGGCGATCAATGGCGCCAGCTGCGCTCGGAGCCGGCGCCCCTATGGGCTTCCGTGTTAGTGAACGAGCTTTCATTGTACATGCGCATGGCCATTTCCGTGAGAGTAGAGACTGCGTATTGTTCGATATTGAGCTGTCCGTCCTCGCCGCGGTATTCAAAGCGCATCAATTCCCGGTCGATTGAAGAAGGGACGCGAGATATCCGTAGTAGCGTGCCTTCCATATTTTCCACGTAGCGTCCAATGGCGCGGAGAATTTCCGACATCGCTGCGAAATCGACTAAGCCGAGACCGCTGCTGCCGTTCCCGCGGTCCCTGGCCGCGGCGCTATCTAACGCGGCGATTTCGTCATCGGAAAAAGTGGTTTCCCGCGAACCGTCATCGGGAAGATTCGGATCGTCGCATCGAAGGTAGTATTCCATGGGCGAGAGACGCAGTTCGAACAAGTTTATGCCGCGCCGTTTAAGCTCTTGCCCAATGATCCGTAGTGCCCGTGATTCGTTATAGCGCGCCGACATAAGGTTTCCTTTGTCGAAAGCGCTCGCGTTGGTCAACCCCCCCACCCGTCACTACCCGGTGATTGGCTTGTCCCTTAGCCGAGCACTCTGTCGGTGTCCGGGCAGAATGAATGTGATTCTCGACGGCTGCGACCAATCAATAGCGCCAGGATCTTTCGGCACTGCTAATGTTGGCGGCTGCCTTGCTTGTGCGCACACGTTCTTTGTACATCCGCGTGGCAGTTTCCGAGAGAGTGGCGAGCGTCAGCTCTTCGACGTGAACATGGCCCTCTGGTCCATGGTATTCCACGCGCATCATTTCCTGGTCGCTTTCCGAAATCAAATTCGATACCCGCAACAAAGTGCCGTCTTTGTTTTCGATGTAGCGGCCGATGGCGCGCAGTAATTCCGGTAGTGCGTCGAAGTTGACAAAGGTATGTTGGTTACCTCGAAGCGCCGCCACGGCGCGTTCCAACGATTCGAGATCGTCATTCGAGAGGGTGATTTCTACCATTCCGAGATAGGGCGGGTTGGGATCGCCGCATTGCAAATAATATTCTTTACGCCGGCAGCGCAGCTCGAACAAATCGATACCGCGCCGTTTCAGCTCTTGTCCGATAGTGCGAAGAGCTTTCGACTGACTATATCGCGCTGCCATGGGCTATCAACTATCGTGATCGAATTCATTGTTCAATCCCCCGCTTGGGTAGCGAATCGTTCCCCGATTGGGTCGGTTTGACGGCGCCCGCGCTTGCGCTTATACCCTAAGGCAAGCTTTTTTGAGGAGGAATTATGGCGAATGACTATCAAACACTCTTGGTGAGCAACGAGGGCGGTATCACCACGATTAAATTCAACCGGCCGGAGAAACGCAATGCCATGAGCCCGCAGCTGCACCGGGAAATGTTCCAGCTGCTGACCGAACTGCGCTATGACCCGCAAACCAAAGTCGTCGTGCTCACCGGCGCGGGAGACAATTTTTGCGCCGGCCAGGATTTGAAGCAATACGGTTTGGAAATGGAATCCCAGCCGGAGTGGGTGAAGGACGATATTCGCGACAAGGTGCGCAAATGGCGCACCGAACTGTTGCGCACCATGCCGCAACCGGTGATCGCGCGCATCGCCGGCTGGTGTCTGGGCGGCGCGCTGACGGTGACCGTTGGCTGCGATGTCGCGATCGCCGCGGAGGACGCCCAGTTTGGATTACCGGAAGTAAACTTCGGCCATTTCCCGGCGGGCGAGACCACGCCGATCTTGGCCAATTATCTCCAATCCAAGCACGGACTCTATTACGCGCTGTCCGGCAAAATGATGTCGGGGCGCGAAGCGGAACGCATCGGTTTGATTTCTAAAGCGGTGCCGCGCGCGCAGCTAGACCAGGAAGTAAATGAATATGCGCAATGCCTGGCGGAAAAAAGTCCGCTGGCGCTCAAGGCGGTCAAAGAATCTTGGCACCTGAGCACGGGCAGCTCAGCCGATGCCAGCTTTGCGATTTCCAATTTCATCTCGCAACGCATCGTCCGCGACAACGGTGGGCGGCCGGGACTGGAACAGTTCGTGCAGAAAAAGCTGCGGCCGGTTTCGGAAACTATGAAGCTGGACAAAAAATAGACGGAGATTGGCGATGATAAGCTTGTGGAGACGGGTTCTAACGATTGCGGCGCTTCTGCCAATGCTAAGCGCGCAAGCGTTTGCCCAGTCGGATTGGAAAAAAGAATGGGAGCGCACGGTTCAGGAGGCGAAGAAAGAAGCTTAGCTCGTGGTCGGCATTCCGGCCCGCCCGGAGCTGCGCAAAGAATTGGAAGCGCTGTTCAAAAGTAAGTTCGCCATCGACTTGGAAACGCTGCCGGCGCGCGGGCCGCAGAACGCCAGCCGCATCGCTGCCGAATCCGCCGCTGGGGTAAAATATTTTGACGTCTTCATCGGCGGCAGCGGCACTTACGAATCGTTGGTCGAGAGTGGCATCGCCGCGCCGCTGGCGCCGCTGATGCTCTTGCCGGAAGTGAAGGAGGCGAAAAATTGGTGGGGTGGCCATATCTGGGAAGATAATTTGAGCGGCAACCGATTTCTATATTCCTTTATCGCCGATGCCGGCACCGGCGGCTTTTGGTACAACCCGGAACAAGCCAAGGCGCAGGAGTTGCGCGAGTTGAACGATTTTCTCAATCCCAAATGGAAGGGTAGGATCGGCTTTCTCGATCCGCGCACGCCGGGCTCCGGTCAATCGATCTGGTCGTTTCTCTGGGACGTCAAAGGCGAAGCTTATCTAAAAAAACTCTTGCAGCAAGAAATGTTCATCGGCCGCGATCAACGTCAATTGGGCGACCCCCTGGCCAAAGGCAAACTCGCCTTCGCCCTCGGCGTGAGTTTCTACACATTGGAAGGTTTTCTCACTGCCAACTTGCCGGTGAAAGAAATTCCCGCACTCAAAGAGGGATTGCCGTCGAGCAACGGCTCCGGCGTCATCGGCGTAGTCAAAGACCCGCCCCATCCCAACGCCGCGCGCTTTTTCGTCAACTGGTTATTGTCGAAAGAAGGGCAGGAGCTGTACGTCAAGGTCATGCATCAATCGACCCGCCGCTTGGACGTGAACACCAAATGGCTGCAAGACCACAGCGTGCGCGCCGCCAAAGATGTCATGACCGTCGAGCAATACCACAAGGTGAGAAATCATTTGGAAGACAAGTACACCAAAGTGAGAATCCCCGCCGCGAAGTTCGCGGAGGAGGTGCTGCAGTAAGATTCGAATTTGTGTTGAGAGACTTCAGTTCGAATAGTGGCGTCCGAATTTCTACAACAATAGCCCGTCACGCAAAAACATCAACGCGTCTTGCTCCTCTCCGCCTAAAGTTGCGTTGCCGTGAAAAAACCGATTGTTAAGAGAGATTCGTTCCGTCCTCGTTAACTTATAACAGCTTCCGTGAATCGCCAGACGGTTTTGCGACTCAGGCATTCTGAGTCTTTCAAGGTTTATCTTATCGTACCCGAATCCAAGAAATACGATTCGATTAGCTTCGTTTGTACAAGCGTGAGCCCGGGTAAATTCAGAAACTTTTTCTATGTCCATATCTTCGTGGATGATTCTTATGTTCTCACTCGCTAATCGTATCTGCGTATCCCTCGACAGATTTGACTTTCCATATTTGAGATATTTGCCACCTTGCCACGGAAGTAATCCTAGATGGCCATGTAGGTGAATGATTGGAACATGTTCCAATAACCGCGCAGTTGTTTCATCAGAGAGTCCGTAGGAGCGTTTGAATGCAGTAAACAAAAAGTGTTCAAATGATCGGTCGTAGTTGTAGGTTACGACTGTAAGGGCGTTGTTCTGAAACTCGTCCGGCATCGCATTTAAGTGCTTGTAGAGATAAAAATACAAGTTGTCACCTTGGGTCTCGAATAACTCGTTATGCAATTCATATCTCGTTAGCTCTTGTGCAATAGCAACTTTGCCTATTTCAAGAAAACTAGGTCGGTGTTCGAGAAAGGCATCTACGGAATCTTTGCCAGACTCCCAGAACTCATTACGAAAATCTTCAATATCCTTGTCGTCAAACCCAATGTCGCGGAGTTCTTTGTACACTGCACTACCTGGGTCTAAGTTTCTAATAATATTGTTCCGTAGTTTGACACCCAAAGGGAACCCAAATGGGTGACTAGCACCGGCTCCAAAAACAAGAACAGTTGGAATGGTAATCATAGACAATGACTAGTGAGAATTAGGGCATCCGGATTTCCACGATTCCAGGAGAGGCTTGAGGGTCAGGACGGAGGCTTGAGGGTCAGACTTTTACATCACAACAATCTGAAAAGAAAGTCTGGAAGTAAAAGTCTGACCCCGCCCCCCAATGACGTTCATGTGACCCCAATGACATTCATGGCATTTGCTCCGGTGATCGAATTTCAAAGCCCTGTTACACTGTAAGATCATTGCTGGCCCCCAATAATTTCGATTAGACTCAACCCGTAACCTGGCGTCATGTAGCGATGAGACCGGAGTCGAGAAGGCTTCAGACAGCCATCCTGACCGGGTTTTTCTGGAAGTGGCTTTTCACTTCCTCGATATGCATCACATCGGCGTACTTGTGATGCATATCGAACAAGTTGACCTTGTGCGACAAGTGGCTTCGATCGAAGCAGCATTCTTCCACGACCACCACGTGATAGCCGTAGGAGTAGGCGTCGACCACCGAGGCGCGGACGCAGCCGCTCGTGCTTTCTCCGCAGACGATCAAGCTGTCGACCCCGAGACGCGTTAGATTTGCAACCAGAGCGGTGCCGAAGAACGCGCTCGCCCGCTGCTTGTAGACCACGATATCGCCCGGCTCGGGCTTGAAGTCGTCGCGGATCTTGAACGATTCTTTTTCGCCGCGGAACTTGTGCTTGGTCGCGTAGACACCCGCCGGATTCACTTCGTCGCGGGTCTCGCTGGTGGTGTAGATCACGGGCAGGCGCTTTGCCCGCGCCAGGGCGATCAGCTCCTGGATCGGCTTGATCGCGTTGTGGGCGTAGAGGCCACACGATTTCTTGTGCTCCTTCACCACCTCCGCCACGGGGGTCGGCCCGCCTTCGAACACGAGGTTGTAGAGATCGATGGCCAGCAACGCAGAATTCCGGCCGACGTAGGTTTCCCGGTTGTAAGATTTGTAGACCTCGCGGATCTCGTCGTCCATCAAATCCTTCCAGCAATGCTCCTCAAATGTCTTGTTCATCGTCGTCCTCCGATTGTTATTGCAGAAGCTTCTCCAGACGTTTCACCATCTGCGGCGAAGGCGCCATCACTTCCCGCGCCAACCGCTCCAGTTCAGGGCCGCTCTTGGCATTGATATCGAGGTTCAGCTTGCGCGCCTCGGCGAGGAACTCAAGATTTTTCATCGTTTTAGAGAAAGAGTCACGCAAAAGATCCAGGCGATCCTTCGGCAACCCCGGCGGCGCTACAAACGGCCTGCCGAAATCCGGCGCTCCCAAGACCACCTTCATAAACTCGAGATCCTCTTTGCCGATCTGCTGTTTTTGCGCCAGCTCCCAAACCGTCGGCACATCGGGCAACGCAGCATGCCTCTCCCTTCCACTATGAACCACCACCCGAATGAAGCCGGTCTTGACCCATGTTTTCAACGGCTCCGCGCTGAGAAGCGTGGTGATGCTGATTGAACGGCAGACCGCCTCGCCAATTTCGATAGCGAGGTTCATGGCTCCCGAACCTTGATAACCCAGCACCTGCTTGAATTTCGCGCCGAACACCTCGGTAAGAAGCCGGATGAACGCATAGTTCGGCGACCCCGCCGCGCTGTCAGCGCAGACCACGGGTTCCCGGGCCGCACTGATGTCATCCAGGCTTCGATGGCCGGAATCGCTCCGGACAAAAACGCTGATAATATTGGGCTGGTCCGTGCCGATCCAGCCGAACTTCACCCAGTCGAATTTGATCTCCGGTTTGGCGAGGAGCTGCGCCTGATAGAGTCCCGCAGCGATGAGGCCCAGGGTGAGCCCGTCGGGCTTTGCCACGCTGTAGACATAATTTGCCGCAATCGCTCCGGCGGCGCCGGGCATATTCTGGACCACGAACTGCGGGTTTCCGGGAATCTGCCTCGGCAGGTGCCGGGCCACAAGCCTGGCCAGCAGATCGCTGCCGCCGCCCGCCGTTCCGTAATCGACGATCCGAATGGTCTTGTCTTCATAAAACGGGCGAGCCTGGGCCCATGCGTTTAGAGTTTGTAAGATAACCGAGATGGTTGCACAGCAAAAAAGCAAGACCCACATATGGATAGTCTTTTTAAACGACCTTTTTCTATGACCGGAGCCATATCGCAGGACCGGGAGAGATGTCAATTCCTTATTCTGCTTGATAAAAAACCCACTGTTGTACCGGGCGGCTCGGCCGGAGAGCAGTCGGGAGGCACCCGAAAGGTTCGATATGGCGCCGCTCGCTCGAACTCAGAGCGAGCGGCGCCGTCGGCTTGCCCTGGCAAGCGGTTTTCGGCTCCTCAGATCGTTTGGAATAGATCGAATCGGCGAGCCGGGGCACGCGGCGGGGCGCGGGTCGGCAGGCCGAGATGGCTGAGGATCTTGTCGATCACCGGCGGATCTTCGATGGCCTGCCCTGAGCAGCCTGTCGAACGGGCAGCGATGATCTTCAAGCTGCCGCCGCAGTTCGGGCAGTGTTCGATGTCTAGGAACCTTGTCAGACTTGCCTAAGTCTACTAACTTTCTTTCTCATCATACCGATTCCGTTTTCGCTCTCCAGCTGGAGAGGCGCAGTCCATTTAAACCTTTGTACGAAGCAATCAAAGCACCGGCATGGCGCTCTTCACGACTTTTTTCTTAAGTTCGTCCTCGTAGTGTTTGCGCACGTAGGGATCTTCATCGGCGTATTCGATCAGCGTGCCGCCCTGCTTGATATAGACACCGTCTTCGCTGCGTTTGTCCGCGATTTTAAAACCGATGGGGTGGATGCGGCTGCCGTAACGCAGCGCTGAGTGACGAGCGGGGTCGGCGCCGCTATCGAAATGTTCCTGGAACCGACCACCGCTCGTGCGGCGGCATAGCCGATTGCCGCGTTAGGCAGATTGGTGCTAAACTCTTGGCAATGAGTGACAGGGACCTTGCTGAGATACTTAAACTTCCGTCTGAGGAACGGCTTCGGCTCGTGGAGTTACTTTGGGAGAGTCTGCGAACCACGCCCAATGAGTTACCCTTGAGCGTGGCCCATCGCGCCGCGCTCGATGCGGAGCTTGCCGACCATCAGCTCGACCCGACCAATGTCCTGACCTTAGAAGAAGTGCTTTCCGGAATTCGCAAACCTCAATGAGTCTGCCGGTCGTTTATCGCCGGCGTGTTCAGAGCGACCTTGCCGCGGCGTTCGATTGATACGAAGAGCAGAGTGTTGGACTCGGTGAAAAACTTCTCACCTCAGTTGGCGAAACCTTTCAGCGCATCGAAGAATTCCGGGAAATGTTTGCCTGCGTGCATGGCGAGGTTCGCCGCGCCATTGTCAGCCGATTCCCGTTCGCGGTATTCTATTTGGTAGAACCATCCCGGGTTGTGATTCTACGAGTGCTCCATACCTCGCGCGATCCTCGACTCTGGCCTCAGCCGAAATTCAAGCCCAGAGCCATCGATAATTCGTAAGGCGATAACGGTCAGATCTTCGGCATCGCCGACGTGACGCCGCGCTTGGCGCACTCGTCCTCGTAGTGTTTGCGCACATACAGATCTTCGTCGGCGTACTCGATCAGCGTGCCGCCTTGTTTGATGTCGATGTAGACGCCGTCTTCGCTGCGTTTGTCGGCGATTTTGAAACCGATGGGATGGATGCGGCTGCCGTAGCGTAGCGCTAGGTGGCGCGCCGGATCGGCGCCGGTGTTGAAGTGTTGATGGAACCAGCCGCCGCCGGGGCAGTAGACGCTGCCGGCTTTCCATTTGACCTCGACGACGTCTTCGGCGCGGCCGGCTTCGAATGGATGCGTGCCCAACTCTTTCGACCACAACAAGACGTAACCCGAGGATTGCAGGCCGAGGAGAATCGCGCCGGCGCCGTGATAGTGCGCCTTGTGGTAGCGCGCCGCCGGCCAGGTGGCGAGATGGCCGATTAAACTGTTGCCGGCGATTTCAAACTGGGTGATGCCGACGCCGGCGCCTTTGACTTCGCGCTTGTCGACGCTGGCGGTTTGAATGTCGCTGATAAAATTGGTCTCCCAGATGTGCTGCATGCCGTCTTCGTAGCGTTTCAGGCCTTGATTGAAATAACCGTCGGCGGCTGTGTATCGGTCGGAAAAATTGTATGGGCAGTTAAAAATAAATTCTTCGTTATGCACGATGTCCATCACCAAGGGCGCGTTAGTGACGGCCAAATATTTCACCGGCGTGCGGCCGCCGTTGATCAGGCGGTGATTGCTATTGAGCGGCGGCGCGAACAAACTCCACGGCCCCCATTCGAACATCTGCTTGGTGCCGCCGTCCTGCCAGACTTCGGTGGCGCCGTTGCCTTCGAGGATGACGATCACTTCTTCGTAAAAATGTTTTTCCTCCTTCAACGCGCCGCCGGCGGGAATCTCGCCGACGTACATGCCGGTGACGCCTTCCATGCCGTAGAGATTGAGCAACGCCGCCTTGCCGCCGGTGCGCGCCTATGGCGCCATCGCCACGTCGCGGACATCTTCGACGCCGAAGCCGTCGACGACGGGAAGGCCTTGTTTCGCCGCCCATTTGAAGTAAGTGGTTTTGCGGAAGGCCGCCATCAAGGCTTCGACACGTTGATCGATCGACATTTGAATGCTCCCTTAGGCGAAATTTACTCTCTAAGCTCGATGCTTATCATAAATTACCTAGCGCCGAAATATTTCTTGGCCCAAATGCTAAAACTCATTTAGCTCCCGCGCCAAAGCATGTTAAGCTGCATCGGCCATGGGTTCCTTTCGCAATTATCTGCTCTTAATGCTCGCGCTGATTATTTCGGCCTGCTCTTATCCCATGAGCATGACATCCCTCGAAGGTGAAAAATTTAACGGGCGCTATCGTTTGGGTCGTGACGATTCATGGCTGATGCAGATATACGGTCCGGAAAATGAAGTGTTGATCGGCCGGATGATTCGCGTCGACCGCACCGTATTCGCTCAAGACTATGAGAAGTCCTTCGGCCTCGGCTCGATCGAAATGGACGGTCCAGATCTGTCGCGTCATAGCGCAGCCTTCGGCGGTTTGTTGGGCCGATCCTCGGCGTTTCATGAAACCGCCTACGCCGAGCCAAGGGATAAATCTTCAGGACAGGTCGGCACAACGGTCAGCGGCCCGCTGTTTTATTGGCTCGCGTCGCTACATGGCGACCGGCGCCTGGCGCTTGGCTGCTTTCTGATCGGCTCGGCCTACACGGGCCACGGCATCGGCCGTTGCAAGAGCCAATCGGGCAAAGAGTATAGTGTCGAGTTTTAATCCAATCATGCACCTCTTTTGATTCCGCCAATTCTTTCTCCTCATGAGTAGCGCTTTGAAATTCGGCTTGTTGCTGCCCCATTTTGGCGAGCATGCTTCGGTGGCGAACTGTCTCGATGGCGCGCGCCGCGCCGAAGCTTTGGGCATCGACAGCGTCTGGGTGCGCGATCATTTGGTTTTCACGCCCCATCCGGGCGAGGGGAGCAGCGATAATTCTCACATCGAAAGTCTCTTGCTGCTCGCGGCGGTGGCGGCGGCGACGCGCAAGATACAATTGGGCACGGCAATGACGATTTGCCATCGCCATGCGATCCATCTGGCGCAATCAGTGGCTGGGCTCAGTGCGATTTCCGATGGCCGCGTCATCCTCGGTCTTGGCCTCGGAGGTTTTCCCCATGAGTTCGCTGCGGCCGGTCGGCCGAGCACGTTGACGGAGCGGGCGAAGCTCGCCGAGATCAATATCGATATTTGCCGTAAATTGTGGGCAGGCGAAACGCTGACGCACAAGAGCGAATACTTCGCCTTTGAAAACGTTGCGCTCAAGCCGACGCCGGTGAAACCAGTGCCGCTATTCATCGGCGGCAGTACACCGGCGGCTTGCCGGCGCGCCGTGGCAGCTGGCGATGGCTGGATGCCGGCGCGGATCAATTTGCCGACCTTCGCAAAGCGCGTCGAATACTTGCGCGCTCTGTGTCAGCAAGCTCAGAAACCGATGGTGCAGACTGCCGTGATGCCCTTTACCACGGTTGGCAAAAATCGGGACGATGCACTGCGCGGTATCGACGTAAAAAATTTGATCGACGATGCCTATAATTTTTCCATGTGGGTAAAACCGCCGTCGGGCAAGTTCGAAACTCTGGAAGACATCCGCGGCGTGATCCTCGCCGGCTCGCCGGCCGACATCGTGCGCGAATGCCGCGCCTACCAACAAGCCGGCGCCGATCACATCGTCTTCGACCTCCGATTACGCTTCACGGATTGGTTTGAACAGATCGATTTATTAGGCACAGAAGTGTTGCCGGCGCTATGCGGCTGAACGGTTAGGGGTAAGGGTTTTTTGATCGGACGCCTTACCGTTCACCCTTTACCCCTTACGGTTTCAACCCTAGTGCGCAGTGAAACGGCTCGCCAATAAAGAACGTGCGGTCCGCCTTCGCGGCTGCCACCGCACCGCGCCATTCATTCAGTTCGCTGCCGCTCAGTAACGACTCGATGCGCTCTTGCATATAATGCAATCTCTCGCCGTCCTTGTGGTTGGCCCATTGGGGCAGCATGGTAACGTTGACCAAGCCGGCGCGATTCATGCGGCGGTAAAGGCTCGCGTCGGCGCAGCCGCCGTCGTTGACGTTGCCGCCGAAAAATCCTGGCGAATCTATTTTCTGTTTCAATTCAACCGGCAGCGGCAGATTGACCCAACGGGGTAGATCGGTCGAGCGCACGACTGAGCCGACTTTGCCGCCGGATTTCGTTACACGGACGAATTGCCCAAGCATGCGGTCGGCGTCGCCTTCTTCCATCACCGTGCAGGAAATCGTCACGTCGAAAGCGTTATCGGCAAACGGCAGTTTCTCGCCATCGCCTTCTTGGAATTCGATGAAACGATCGAGACCGTCGCGTTTGGCCAACGCCGCCGCTTCACGTAGGAGATAGCGATTCACGTCCGCGCCGACGATACGGTTGCTTCCCTGAGTGCGCTTGGCGAAGTGCCGCACGATTGCGCCAGGACCGCAGCCGACTTCGAGCAGGCTTTGTCCCGGCGCCAAGCTCAGCTCGTTCAGCAGTTGATCGATGACCCGCATGTACTCCGACTGGGCGCGGCTTTCCAAGTGGGCGACCATGCCAAGGTGAGCGCCGCCGAGCGTGATGGTGCAAATCTTTTCGCTGAGGGATTCAAGCAGCGGCTGCCATTGCGATGGCGACAGCGCCAAGGGCATGAGCACGAGCGGCGCGCCGCTACCGCGCATGGTGTAAGTGACTTCGCCAATCTCGCCGCTGCGATCGTTGCCGCTGAACGTTCCCGTCGCAACCGGAGCAATGAAGTCGATCAACGCTTTGCCGATCTCGTCGCGCCGGTCTTGAATCGGATCAGCCCAAGGTGGGCTGAAATAATTTTTCAGCACTAACGACTGCGCTTGGCTGAGCTGGCTCAACTCGCGGGCGGTTTCTTTTCCCGGCCGGCCGCCGTCGCCGGCAACGCAGAGGATCGGTATGTGATTGTGTTTTAGCGCCGCGACATCGATTCCCATGGGGCAGATCAAACTCAGCGATGCAACCAACTCCGGGTGAGTCGCCACCAGCCCTTGCCAGTCCCGCGGCATGCAGGCGGCGAAGTGGGCGCGCTCGATGCGCAACTTTTTTAGCAATTCGGCGATGAGTTGGGCCAGCGTCAGAGTTTCCGACATGAGATTGGGCTCTCCTCGACCTGCTTATAGCGACAAACAGCGGAACGTGAAAGAGCAGAATGAGTTTTCTAATTTGCGTCGTATAGGTTATAGAAACAGGAAATCACTCGGGGCTTCGGGAGGAAAGTTGTGCAATTCTTCAAACAGACTGTAATCGGCATATTGGCGGTTCTTCTTACCAACATTGCTGGGCCGGCAATCGATGCAAGGGCGCAAAACATTCCAGTCAACTTCGGCGTCACTTTTCGCAACGCTCGGCTTGCGCCGTTGTGGATCGCCGAAGAGCTTGGCTACTTCAAAAAGGAAGGTCTCGACGTCAAGCAGGTCAACATTAGCGGCGGCACTCAAGGGGCGCAGATGATGGTCAGCGGCGGTGTCGACGTTTCCTACGACGATCCGATCTCCTGCATCGTCGCCACCGCCGGCGGCGTGCCGGTGGTCGACATCTACGCCGGCTCGCCGGCGTTGGCATTTCTGATCGTCGGCGGACCGGGCGTGAAAACCATCGCCGACGTGAAGGGCAAACGGGTCGGCTCGTCGGGCTTGGGCCTGTCGGCGTCGCGCCTGGCGCTGTTGGTCGGCTTTCGCCGTTTCGGCCTCGACGCCGACAAGGAACACATCACGATTGTCGCCGCCGGCCAGGAACCCGAGCGCATCGCGGGACTCAGCGCTGGGGCGATTTCCGCCACGGTGATCTCGCCGGAATACCGCACCAAGCTCGAACAGCTCGGCTTCAACATGCTAGCCGATCTGCGCACATTGAACATTCCCTGGGAGACCGCGTCGGTGATCACCACGGTGAAAAACATGCAGACCAAGCGCGACATGATGGAACGCGTGGTGCGCGCGTTGTTGCAGGCTAACGCCTATATTTTGACGCCCGCCAATCGCGGCCGTGTGGTCGAGATTATGACCAAGCAGTTGGCTTTAGGCACGCAGCAGGAAGCCGGCGCGGTGTACGACGACTTGATCAAGTTTTACGTTTTGAAAAAGCCCTACCCGAGCCGCGACGGGTTCGCCAACATCATCGCCGAAGTCGCCAAGTCGGTGCCCAAAGCGGCGGGATTGAAATACGAAGACGTGGTCGACTCAAGCATCGTTGAAAAATTCGACAAGAGCGGCTTCATCGATTCGTTGTATAAATAGCCGAGTACACCGAAGGACACTGCGCCATGAGTTCCGATACATTGAACATTGGTTTTATCAGTCCCGGTCCGCCGACCTGGCCGCACTACGACAGTTTGGCGGCGCTGATTCCCGACTTCGTACAGTTCGACTTTCAGGGGTTGGGACTGTACGGTCAATCGCTCTACGAGATTACTGGGAAGAAGCACGAAATCGTTTCGCGCATTGCTCAATTAGCCGAGGAAAATAAATGGCACGGCGTGATCGTCATCGGCGCGCCGACGGAAGTAATGAATCCGGGTTTGCTTGGCGATTTGCAATCGAATTTAAAAATTCCCGTAACCACGGCATTGAGCGCTTCGGTGTCGGCGCTGGGCAAATATTCCGCCAAACGGTTGCTGTTGCTGACGCCCTTTGAAAACCGCTTGAACGGCATGATCGAAGATTATCTGCGCGTTGCCGGCTTCGATGTCATTGCGCCGCACTCATTCGAAAACATCGGACAGGCCGGTCAATTGGACGCCGAAGCGGTTTACGATCTGACCAAGGAAGCGCTGCAAGAGGTTGGCCAGGTCGACGCCATCTATTTTCAAGGCGCGGTGCTCGACCCGCTAAAAGTTTTGAACAAAATCGAAATCGAGTTGAAGACCATCGCCATCGCCAGCAATCCGGCGATGCTCTGGGATATTCTTTCGCAGCTACGGCGGCGCGCGCCGCTCGACGGTTATGGTAGATTGCTGGCGGAATGGCCGGCTTGAACCGGTGATTGAAAACCTCGATTAGATTCCGACGAAAGGCACAAATGACGCTTAAAGAAACCTTGGCAACGCAGCGAGCCGATCGATACCTCGCGCTGATTCTCGACAACGAAGTCACCGTCGGCGAGTTCGTCGTCGAGCCGCCGCTGCCTTGGACTCGCATTGTCCAGATGAGCGGCGTCTTTCAAATCGCCGATGGCTATCCGACGACGCTGACCGCAGCCCAGGGAACTTTCGAGATGAGAAACTGGGACGAGGTGTCGCTGCCCGGCATGATGCTGACCCTCGGTGAGATCGGCGATGCGCTCGATTTTGTCATCATCGGCAACAACGCCGGCCAAGGATTGCCGCTGGCCCAGGCGGTGCCGCAAACTTTGCGATCGGCGCAAGCGGCGGTTATTTACGCTTCGGGTTTGCCGGAGCAGAGCGCCTATGAACGGGCGGGCTATGGCGCATTCTTCAGCCGCCGGGAAACCGTCGCGCGCTTGCTCACTCTTGCGAAAGCTGCAAACCGGCCGCTGGCGCTCTATTTCATGAACTCGATTCAGCACAACGAGCGCAATTACCACAGTCCGTGAGAGCCGACGCGGCTTGTCTTTTCGCCAACCTTGCCGTATTCATACTAGGGAAACTTCTAGCGAGTCGACCGCAAAGCGGTTGCGCTCGTGATATGGGCATACCAGGTTAACATTCATTCATTCGTTGAATTGGGGCGCTATGGATACCATCGTTAGTGGCGCGCGGCCGACCGGCAGGCTGCATCTCGGCCATCTGCACGGCGCGTTGAAAAATTGGGTTAAGCTGCAAGAACAGTATCGTTGCTACTTCTTCGTCGCCGACTGGCACGCCCTGACCACCGACTACGCTACGCCCCAAGGGATCAATCAGAGCAGCATCGACATGGTCATGGACTGGCTGAGCGTCGGTCTCGATCCGGCCAAAGCGGTGTTGTTTCGTCAGTCGCGCATCAAAGAACATGCCGAGCTGCATTTGATCTATTCGATGATTACGCCGGTGCCCTGGCTCGAACGCAATCCGACGTACAAAGAGCAGATCAAAGAGCTCACCGGCAAGGACCTCTCGACCTATGGTTTTCTCGGCTATCCAGTATTGCAGGCGGCGGACATCACGATTTACAAAGCCAACAAAGTGCCGGTGGGCGTCGACCAAGCGCCCCACGTCGAACTGACCCGGGAGATCGTGCGGCGCTTCAATCAAGTGTACAAACCGATTTTTCCCGAGCCCGAAGTGTTGCTGACCGAAACCCAGAAATTGCCGGGACTCGACGGCCGCAAGATGAGCAAGAGCTACGGCAACGCGGTGTTTCTCTCCGATGCGCCCAAAGAGATCGACCAGAAAATTAGCCGCATGGTCACCGATCCGGCGCGGGCGCGGCGCAGCGATCCCGGCGAGCCGGAAAAATGTCCGGCCTTTTCGCTGCATAAGATTTATTCGACCGAAGATGAGATCGCCGAAGTGTCGAAAGGCTGTCGCAGTGCCGCCATCGGCTGTCTCGATTGTAAAAAAATCATGATCAAACATGTCATCGACGATCTCGCGCCATTTCGCGACAAGCGGGCGGCGCTGGAAAACAAACCGCGCGAGGTCGAAGAAGTATTGCTTGAAGGCAACCGTCAGGCGCAGGTGCAAGCGACCGCGACCATGAACGAAGTGCGGGAAACCCTAGGCCTGTGACCACTCACGTTCAATTAAAAATTTTTGAAGGGCCTCTCGATCTATTGCTCCATCTGATCAAGAGGAACGAAGTCAACATCACCGACATCCCGATCGCGACGATCACGGAACAATACTTAGCGACCTTGAATTTAATGGAAACCCTGAGCTTGGACGTGGCCGGCGAATTTCTCGTCATGGCGTCGACTTTGATTCATATCAAATCGCGCATGCTGCTGCCGGCCGGCGCCGAGGAGCCCGACGAAGACGAAGGCGTCGACCCGCGCGAGGAATTGGTCCGCCGGCTGCTCGAATATCAACGCTACAAAGACGCCGCCCAACAGTTGGAACAGCGCGATGTCTTGACCCGCGACGTGTTTGTCCGGGCCAGCGCGCCGGTGGACGAGGTCGGGCCGCGCGGCTTTCGCGAACTTTCAGTCTTCGAACTGTTGGGCGCGCTCAAGCGCGTCATCGACCGCTTGCCCAAGGACACCGCTCATGAAGTGACCCTCGACAAAATCACCGTCCGGCAAAAAATGACGATGCTATTGGAAGAATTGCGCCAACACACCAGCGTGATGTTCGAGGCGCTGTTTAGCGAATTGAAAAGCCGCATGGAAGTCGTCGTGACCTTTCTGGCGATGCTCGAGCTAGTCAAGGTGCGCGCCATTCGGATCACCCAGGACGAACGGGCCGGGCCGATCATGATCGAAGCGGCGGCGGAGATGGACGAAGCGGCGGCCAACGCGGTCATCGAAGATGACGCCGAGCCCGCCGCCGACGGCAAGGATGAACAGCATGGAACGTGAAGAGATTAAATCGGCCATCGAAAGTTTGTTGTTCGTCGCCGACGGGCCGCAGACCTTGCAACGTTTTGGTGAAGTCTTGGACGGCGTCGACAAGCAGGCGCTGCAAGACGCCGTCAACGATTTACAAAGCGAACTCGACAGCCAAAATCGCGGCGTGCAGTTGGTCGAAGTCGCCGGCGGCTATCAGCTGCGCACCGCCAAAGCCAACGCCGATTGGGTGAAAAAATTTCTCGGCGGGCGGCCGGCGCGCATGGGCAAGGCGACTCTGGAAACTTTGGCGATCGTTGCCTACCGCCAACCGATCACTAGAGCCGAGATCGAAGCGATTCGCGGCGTCGATGTCGACGGCGTGATCGCGACGCTGTTGGAGCGCAACTTGATTCGCGCCGTGGCGCGCAAGGATGTGCCGGGCCGGCCGTTTCTCTACGGCACCACGGGAGAATTTTTGCAGCTGTTCAATTTGAAAGACCTGACCGGTCTGCCGACGCTTAAAGAAATGGAAGAGATTTCCTTGCCGGAAATTCCCGGCGACATCATCTCCCTCGACCAGCTGGAAGAAAAGTAGCGCCATTGTCGAGCGCGGCAAAGCCGCATCCGAATCTCGGAGTATCTCTCGCAAAGGCGCCAAGGCCGCAAAGGTCGGAGAAAATGCTGAAAATAATCCGTAATAGTATTTATCGTTCCCCTCCGAACTTGGCGTCTTTGCGCCTTTGCGAGAGGCACATCCGAATTGGAGAGAATTCACCACCAGAGACTTTTGCGCGGATGGCGCAAACTTTTAGGCGTTGAAATAAAGCTAGACTATGGAACGACTACAAAAAATCATCGCCAAGGCGGGGCTGGCGTCGCGCCGCGAGGCCGAGCGCTGGATCGAAGAAGGGCGCGTCGCCGTCAATGGCACGGTGATTACCAAGCTCGGCACCCAGGCCGATCCGTTTAAAGACAGCGTTAAAGTCGATGGCAAGCGGATCAAGATCGCTTCGACGCCGCTTTACTACGCGTTTCATAAGCCGCCGGGTATCATCACGACGCTGAACGATCCCAAGCATCGCCCCGACCTTACGCCTTATTTGTTGCGCCTCGGCGAAAAGCGCCGGGTGTTTCCAGTCGGGCGCCTCGACTACAACACCACCGGCCTGTTGCTGCTCACCAACGACGGCGACATGGCGCTGCGCATCGCTCATCCGCGTTACGGTGTGACCAAGGTCTATCGGGTAAAACTCAACGAACCGCCGCGGCCCGAAGATTTCGTGCGGCTGCGCCAGGGCATTCGCCTAGAAGACGGCATGGCCGCGCCGGCCCATGCACGAATGGTTGAAAAACTTAAAACCAACGCTTGGATTGAAATCGAACTGCACGAAGGACGCAAACGTGAAGTTCGGCGCATGTTCGAAGCGCTCGGTTACTTTGTCGAGAAGTTGGTGCGCATTCGTGTCGGTCCCATCGAACTAGGCCGCTTACCGATGGGCGAGCTGCGGCCGCTGAGCCAAAGCGAGATCAAATCCTTGCAAGTCGCAGTGGGGCTGGCCCAAGAACGTCCGGCCCGTCCAACGACAAGAGCTAGCCGGGCACCGCAACGCCATTTCAGCGCGCCAAAAAAAAGCGGCGGCCATGACAGCCGCCGCTCGAAGAATCCGCCGAGAAATAGCCGTTCTAGTGGCGCAAGCTACAGAACTCCTCATAGTCGATAAGTGCGTGAATCGTCGGGTTGTCGCCGCACATCGGGCAGCTCGGATCGCGCCTGAGCTTCAGCGTGTTGATCTCCATCGTCAGCGTGTTGAAGTGCAACAGTCTACCCACTAGGCTGTCGCCCTTGCCGAGAATCAACTTCACCGCTTCCAACGCTTCGATCACTCCGATCAACCCCGGCAGCACGCCTAACACGCCGGCTTCAGCGCAGCTCGGCGCCATATCCGCTGGTGGCGGTTCCGGGTACAGGCAGCGATAGCATGGGCCTTTGCCCGGATAGAAAACCGTCGCCTGTCCTTCGAACTGAAAGATGCTGCCGTGGACGTTGGGTTTGCCAGTGAGCACGCAGGCGTCGTTGACTAAGTAGCGTGTCGGAAAATTATCGCAGCCGTCGATCACCAGATCGTAGTCCTTGAGGATCTCCATGATATTTTCCGAAGTCAGCTTGGCTTGATAGGGAATTACTTTGACATCGGGATTGAGCGCTTCGAGAGTTTTCTTCGCCGACTCGACTTTCGGCATGCCGACGCGATCGTTGGTGTGGAGAATCTGCCGCTGCAGGTTGGAGATATCGACAACGTCGTTGTCGATAATTCCCAGCGTGCCGACGCCAGCTGCCGCCAGGTAGTAAGCCGAAGGCGAACCGAGCCCGCCGGCACCGACCATCAATACTTTGGCTTGCAGTAGTTTAGCCTGACCCTCTTCACCGACTTCTGGAAGCAGAAAATGGCGGCTATAACGGATCAATTGCTCCGGCGTGTACTGGAAATCTTGTACCCACTTGAAGCCGCCGTTTTTCCAAGCGCCGTAACCGCCAGCCATGGACGAAACGTTTTGATAGCCCATCTCCTTCATGACTTTGGCCGCCAGCAGCGAACGCACGCCGCCGGCGCAGTAGGCGATGATCGGGGTATTTTTATCCGGCACGGCGCTCTCGACTTTGATTTCGAGAAAGCCACGCGGTAGCGGCACGGCGCCCTCCAGATGACCCTGGCGCCATTCGTCGCTCTCACGCACGTCGAGCACCAGCGGCGATTTGCCGTTGTTTTTCAGCAGCTCGTTGACTTGCTGAGCGCTGAGCTCGGGGATTTCCTTGCGCGCATCGGCCATTATATCTTGAAAACTCTTGGCCATGATTCCTCCTGTTCGAATACGTTGAGGGTTTAAGCTAAGCAACGCTCTGGATATTGTCAAGGCGAGGGGGGCATCGCGGTCATTTCGAGCGTTGCTGGATAGTTCACAATTTTGCCGGCTCACGCAAACTCTCTCAGCCGAGGGCGTTTCGGAAGCAGATTTTTCTCGCGTCAAGTACGCAAAGGTCGCAAAGTGACAGGCCTGTGGCCTGTCATCCCGAGCGAATGCGAGGGGATCTCAGAAAGATTTCTCCCAGAGCTTGTCCTGAGCTTTTGTCGAAGGGGTCGAAATGACAGTTTTCTCTAACCTTTGCGTACTTTGCGCGAGATCTTCCGAACTTTTGGTTGCGCTGCGCTAACGCGACAAGCGCATATCCATTCCGTTACGCAAAATTATTTCTCGCGGACAAATCCGCTGGCTTCGAGTTGTCGCGCGCAGGCTTCAACTGCGTTAGCTAACAGCGTCGGATCCGAACCCGGTTGGGATCGAGCGGTGCAGTGAAGGGTATGGTTGCTGACCGGATGATACATTCTAATCGCCAGCGGCCGCTCCGACGAGCCGCAACCGGCGCAAATCAGACCGACCATCAGCATTGAGCGCGAATTTAACAGAAAATGAGTGAAAAACTGCATCGAACAATTACCGCCGCACGATTTGACCTAGGTTGATGGTTGATGGTAACAAATAAACGCGCCTACGACAAAACGTTCAGCCATCTTGGCGCTTTCGCCCCCGTAGCTCAGGTGGATAGAGCGCAGGATTCCTAATCCTGAGGCCACGCGTTCGAATCGCGTCGGGGGCATTTAAGTTCAACCACTTATCACGCCATTTTCAAGTTTTGCTTTGCGGAAGTGTCCACAAAGTGTCCATCGTGGTCTTCGGTAGCGGGTTTGGCGCTCAAGATCATTCCAGCAAGCCGGGAAATCGAATCGGTTTTCGTTCTCGGCATCCAATGCGAATAAACTTTGAGCGTGATTTGTGGGTCTGCGTGTCCAAGGTAACTGGACACTTCCGTGATCGGTGTACCTTGAGACAGCAGCAGCGAAGCGAACGTATGTCTTAGCGCGTGCATGTCGAGCTTCTTAACTTCGGCCTTGCGGATCGCCGGATGAAGCCCTCCTCGCAACACGGTCTTTCGATCATTGGGCGAGCCGTTTTTTTTCGGGAACACCAAGTCCCATTTGCTGATCGGACAAGAGAGCTTCCAGCGCTTTAACGCTTGCACGAGTTCCCCTGAAATCGGAATCTCCCTGATGCCATGCTTCGATTTCGGCACGTAGAAGATCGGTTCTTCGTCGCGCCACTTGTCCGGCCAGGTGCGCCTTACCGTGATCTTGCCGGCACCGAAGTCAATGTCGCCCCATTGCAAACCCAACGCTTCGCCGTGGCGCATGCCGGTCGTGGCGATGGTGAAAATCAGCGACTTGTAAAAACCCGGTTCGGCATTTTGGATTAGCCGGTTTAGCTCTTCCGCGTTGTATACTTCTTCCGGTCTGGCTTCCGACGCCTCTTTTTCGGAAGCTTCCACCGATCCGCTACCCAAGCGCTGCGCGTTGCTGGCGGGATTATGCTTCACTTTCCCAAGTCGCACGGCTTCGTTGAAGATTGCCGTCGTCGTGGTAAGAAGCTTGTTCACAGTGATCGGCAAGAGCTTCTTCTTCTCAACGCTGTTTCCGTCGCGCCACGCCAGCCGCTGCGTTTCAATCGTCGTTGTGCTGATCTGATCCAAGCGCTTGTCACCAAAGGCGGGAACTAAGTAAGTGTCGATATGATTCTTCCAGTGATCGAGAGAGGTCTCTTTCACAGGCTTGCCGTGCTTTCCAGCGTTCACTTTCTTGTTCTCGAACCATAACTCGGCCATCGTCTTAAACGTTGGAATCGCTTTCGGCGCGATATACTCGCCACTTCTTACCGCGACACGCTTTTCATCAAGCGCCGCTTTCGCTTCCTTCTGCGTCGGAAAACTTTTCCGATGCCGGTCGCCTCGGCTATCGCGGAAATCTATTTGATACCAACCCGATGATAATTTTTTGATTGCCATCTAGCGTTTCTCCCTTCTTTTTTTTGCCATTAAAAGAAGGTATTTCAAGGCGAATTCCGTTACCCGCTGAATCGGCATCTTATCCCGCTCCATCCGCGCCACAGTGTCTTTTGCCAAGTCGAGCGCCTCCGAAAGCTCGCGTTGGGTCATTTTGAGCAGGCCCCGAATCCGCTTGAGTTCCTTCCCTTGCATGGTAGCTGTTATGTATATCAGTTTGTTTACCATGACAAGGGTGATCATGAATTTTTTTGACTGCGAGTGGCAACGAATGCATGCAGGTCGTCGATTCTGAATCTGACGTAATGGCCGAGCTTCACAGACGGTAGCTCGCCGCGTCGTGCCGCGTCGGAAATCCAAGTCTTCGGCACGTCGAAAAGCTTCGCCGCTCGTTCGGCGGAAAGCAGGGTAGGGGATTGTGAATCCTTTCCGGTCGCCGTGCGGATTTCTTCTCGCACCACTTCGCGTATTTGATCGAGAAGTAAATCGAAGGGGCTTTTGGTTTGCTGCTCGTTCATTTTACGGTGTGACCGTTTGCGCCTTGGACACTCGATGGACACTTGGCCTGTAACGATTCAAATTCATTTGAGTTTTTTTGACACGCAGGATCGGCAATCCTGTGCGAATCTTGGTCTGGTTGGGTGTTTACCATTGGGGCTTTCATCTCAACCTCT
>SHYW01000051.1 GCA_009692615.1 Deltaproteobacteria bacterium
GCTTGCTCTGCTTTTTCTTTCTCGCCCACGCCAAACTCGCAAACGTTGTCTGCTCCCCCACGCTCTTTCCTCCCGCCTCACCTTGTCGGTCTTTCTGCTCTTCGTTATTAGACGACTTGCTAGATGACTTGTTCAGAGATTCCTAAAATCGAAACGCGGGCGGATAAGGTGATCAAGTAGGAGAATAATAATGTAGGGGTACGGCGTGCCGTGCCCTTGTCGGAGGACAACAAATGGACATTTCAAACTACATCGTCAAAGCCCGCCCCGGCGTGCTCGGCGGCAAGCATGAAGAGAAGCGGCCGCTCAGGCAGTTGAGCGCGCTGCCGGTCAAGCGCTTTGTGTTTATCAATCGCGACTCGCACCCCGATGCCGACATTTACGTCGCGATTCACGAGGCCAAAGATTTGCCGTCGCCGGTGCCGGATTATCAGGTGCCGCACTGTCACAACACCGACGAGTTTTATTATTTTATCGGCAACAACGCGGATCTATCCGGATTAGAGGGGCAAATTATTTTTGAGGGGCAAGTGCACAAGATCATTTCGCCGGCTTGCGTCTACATTCCCATCGGTGCGGTGCATGAGTATAAGGTTACCAAAGGCGCCGGTACCGTGACGGTTTTGTTTCGCAATCGCGGCTACACGCACGAAGACCGGGCCTTCGATCTCGCTAAAGGCGAGCGCGATTTCGCCAAGTACGCCGGCTACATTTTTCATCCGGAGGCGCGGCCGACGACTGAAATAAAATACCACACCGACGCCGCGCCGGGCGTGCGCTACGTGTTTGTCGACGGTAAACTGAAACCGGACGCCGAATTCTACACCGTCGTGCGCAGCGTCCAGAACGTTCAGCCGTCGCAGGCGAATTACGTCGACATGCACACGCACAATTGCGACACGCAGCATATCGCCATCGGCACCGGTCCCGAACTGACGGGCTTAAAGATCGAGTTTCAGATTCGCGACGAGAAAGTTGTCGTCGAAAGTCCCATGGGCGTGAATATTCCCGCCGGCACGCCGCAGACCCAGCGCATCGTCGACGGATCGGGCCACTTTTTCAATTTTGTGCCCAAGAGTAATTACAACGACGGACTAGCTTGACGCTTACCAACAGGAGGAGTCGCCGATGAAAATGAAGTGCGTTCTAGCTGGAGTCGCGTTTGCTATCGTCACGACACTTGCCGCAGCGCTGGCGTTTGCCCAAAGCAATCCGCGCTACATCCGCTTTGCCGGTGTGCGCAGTTTGAATCCAGCGATCACCGACGAAAGCCGGCCGGATTTGCTCAATCCCGAAGTCGATCTTTACAATCCCAAGAACGGCTACAATCCCAAGGGGCCGTCGAATTATTCCGACGACTTCAAGAAAAAATATTTCCGCGCTCAAGCCGAGCGGATGAATCGCTTGATCGACAAAGCGCTGGCGATGGAGCGGGCGATGAAAGACGGCAAATACTTTTATCCCGTCGAAGGCGCCGAGCATGGCCAGACACCCTGTGTTCCCTGCGAAGCGACGCCGGGGCAATATTCCAATACGGTGAGAAATTTTTACGATTACGTCGGCGCCTGGATCGATAAACGTTTCTAAAGCACACTTGGACGAATCGAGTCGCTGTGAATGCAACTTTTCCCCCTGCCAGCATCTCTAAGCGCTGATAGGCTTGAACTTCGGCGGGCCGCAAGCGAAGATTGGCGCATGGCGAAACTTGGCGTTTCACTGCTTGCGCTTATCGCTTTATTGTTGCCGCGGCTGACTTCGGCGCAGCAGCCGCCGCAAAGGGTGGTGGTTACCTATTCGAGCCGCAGCATTGCGTCGATTGATCTGTTCGTCGCCCAAGAGCGCGGTTTTTTTCGCGAGGAGGGGCTCGATCCGCAATTGGTGCAAGTTCGCGCCACGGCGGCGATCGCCGCTTTAGTTTCTGGCGAGGTTCATGCGCTCGGTTCAGTGGGCAGCGTGATCCGGGCGATTCCGCGCGGCGCGCCAGTGAAGGTGCTGGCGATTAGTTTGCGCCGGCCGGTGTTTTGGCTGGTGAGCCGGCCGGAGCTGAAGACCTTCGCCGACTTGAAAGGCAAAGTGATGGGGACAACCACCATGGGCGGCAGCCAGCACACCGCCGGCATTCGCATGTTGCGGCGCGCGGGATTGAATCCCGATAAGGATCTCACCGTGGTGCTCGGTGGCGATGTGCCGACGCAGTTGCAAGGCCTGGTCAATGGCGCGATTCAGGTCGGCATTTTGTCGCCGCCCTTCGTCATCATCGCGCGCGACAAGTACAAGATGAACCTCTTGGCCAATGCTATCGATGAATTTAGCAGTCTGCAAAACGGACTAGCGGTATTGGATAAAAACGTCCGCGATCCGTTGGTCAAAAAAATTCTCCGGGCGCGCGCCAAGGCGAACCGTTACTTCCACCAGAACGAGAAGGGCAGCGCGGACGTGTTGGCGAAGTTTTTGAACGTGGACATGAACACCGCTTTGGAAACCTATCGGCTGTCGCGCGGGGCGTTTACCACCAATGGCATTCCCACCGACGGTGAGATCGTCGAACATCTTAAAGGCGACGCTGAGATTCTCGGGTTAACGGCGCCGATTGCGCCGGCAAAAATTTTCGACTTCACTTTGCAACGTGAGGTCAATCAAGAACTGGGGGCAAAATGAGCGATCAAGTAGCAGTGTTTGGCGGCGGCTGTTTCTGGTGCACTGAGGCGGTGTTCGACGAGCTGCGCGGGGTTCACTCCGTGGTCTCCGGTTACGCCGGCGGCAAGAACAAGAATCCGACCTACGAGCAAGTGTGCATGGGCAACACCGGACATGCCGAAGTAATTAAAATCGAGTTCAATCCGGCCGAGGTTTTGTTCCGCGACTTGATGACGGTTTTTTTTGCCACCCACGATCCGACGACGTTGAACCGCCAGGGCAACGACAGCGGCACGCAATATCGCTCGGCGATTTTCTACGCCGATGAGGAACAAAAAGCGGCGGCGGCGGCTTTTATAAAAGAGCTCGACGAAGCCAAGACCTTCAAAGATTCCATCGTAACGACTTTGGAACCGCTGACGGAGTTCTATCCGGCGGAAGATTATCACCAGAAATTTTACGCCAACAATCCGTTTCAAGGTTACTGCCAGTACATGATCCCGCCGAAGCTGAGCAAGCTGCACAAGCAGTTCAAAGAGCTGTTAAAGTCGCAGACGTAGGGGCGACCGGCGGTCGCCCTTGCCCTCATACCGGAAGCCCTCACCTCTATCCTCTCCCAGAGGGAGAGGAGGTAAGAAATTCGCTCACACCCAGCCGAGCCACAGCAGCACAGCGGTTCCGGTCATAATCACCAGCCCCAACGGCACACCGAGCTTGGCCCACTCGGTGCTTTTAATATGCAGTGAGTGGGCGGCGATGATGTTGGGAATATTTCCCGGAATCAACATGCCGCCGGCGATGAGCAAACCAAGCAGCGCACTTTTAATTTGCGCTTCATTCAACGTCGGGCCGATTTCCGCGGCGGCCAGCGTGGCGTTGTCGAGAATCGCCGAGACCATGTTCACCCAAAAGAGAATTTGCGATGGCAAGGTAATGATGTAAGCGTCGATGAGCGGCTTAAAGCCGGCGCCGAGAAAGATCAGCGCCATGACGAAAATATAAACTTTACCGCCGCGGATGAAAACTTCGCTGAGGGGTTCTTCATCGTCCTGTGCCGCTAACGACTCTTCGGTATCCTCCGGCTTTTCGTGGACTAGAAAGATCGCCGCGACGCCGAGCAGAATCACCGCGGGCACGACATAGGCCGCGAGCAGTTTCGCCAAATAGAAAAAGCCGGCTTGATAAGGCGCGCCGCTCAGTTTGGAAATGACAATCGTCGACAGCGGCTCGCCTAACGGCGTGAGCGCGGCGCCCAGGCCGATGGCGAAGCAGGCGATGATGGTGAGATTGATCTCGGCGTGGCGATGAAGCGGCAAGATGGTGATGAGTTCCACCAATAATAGCGCCGCGATGATCGCCGAGATCACGCTGGAGAAAAGTCCCAGAAAGATGATTCCGACGCAGACGATCACCGCCAGCGGCACGGTGACCAGCACTCGGCGCATCAGGTGATCGAGATAGTGGCGTAGGTAATGAAAGAGCACACCGGCGCCGAGCACGGCGAGCGTAATGCTGATCGGCGCGACCAAGCCTTCGTAAATCACTTCCATGCTCCACGCGTTCGACATGGTCGCGCTGACGATGCCCATGGTAAATAAGAAAGCTTCGAGATTGGCCTCGATCTTTTTGTTCAAGAACGGGCCGACCAAAACGATGACGAAGATAAGCGACAGGCCGATCATTAACATGGAGTTTTCCATTACTTCGGTTTTATGACATCGCGATGACAACAAGCAATGACGATGCCGGGGGAAATATACAAGTGGAAATTGCCGGGCGCCGTTGCTAAGCTGGGCGAAATTCATTCCCCAGGAGTGTGACGATGAATTGCAAACGACCTTTTTATCGAATCGGCGCGCTAACGATATTGGCGCTCATGCTCATTTCACGGGCGGCGGCTGCCCAAGAATTAAACTTGCGCGCGGTGTACAACGCGCTCGGCGGCATTATGGCGCCGATCTGGGTGGCGGCGGACGCTGGGCTGTACGCCAAGCATGGTGTCAATGTCGACTTGAAATATTTGGCCGCAACATCCGCCGTGCAGGCGATGGTTGGCGGCGGCGAAGAAGTCGGCTTGGTGGGCAACCAAGGTATCGACGCGAAATTGGAAGGCGCGGAATTGGTCTACGTGGCCGGCGGCGTGCCGACATTTGTTTTTCAGCTCTACGCGCGCCCGGAGATCAAGACCATCGCCGATCTCAAAGGCAAAGTTGTTGCGGTGACCCAGCCGGCCGCGTCGACCGACTACGCCACCCGCATCGTGCTCAGACGAAACGGTTTGGATCCGGAAAAGGACGTAAAGATTCTCTACGCCCAAGACAGCATCAATGTCATCAACACCGTGATCAGCGGCAATGCCGCCGCGGGCATCAATTCTCATCCTAACGCGTTGAAGCTAAAGGCCGCGGGGATGAAAACGCTGGTCGACATCACCGAGTTGAAGATTCCATTCTTATTCACCGGCATGCTCTCTTCGCCCAAGGTCGTGCGCGAGAAGAACGAAGCGCTGACGCGCTTTCTGCGCGCGTATCGAAGCGATGGCGCTGATCCGGCGCGACCGCGAAACGACGATCAAGTCCATCGGTAAATTTCTCAAGAGCACGGACCGCGATGCGCTGGAATCGACCTACGATGAATACAAGAACGTATTTCCGACCACACCGCTCATGACTGCGGCGGAGGTGCAGGCGGTGCTTGATGTCGCCAAAAGTCCCAAGGCGAAGTCGATGAAGCCGCAGGAATTGTTCGACAATTCCATCGTGCAAAAAATTCAGGGTTCCGGTTTCATCGAACAGGTCAATAAGCGTCAGTGACGTGAGGCTCTGTCATGATCGCGAAACTGATTTTATTGCTGATACTATTTCTGCGCGCCGGCGATGGCATGGGCGCAGTCCGCGGAGTTGCTGAATCAGGCGAAGAAGGAAGGCGGCGAGGTCATTCTCTACACGACGGTGACCGTCGGCGACTTCGAGTTTCTGAACAAAGCTTTCAAAGAGAAGTATCCTGGCCTCAATCTCCGCCATGTTTATCTTAGTTCCTCGCGGCAAACCGCGCGGGTGATGCAAGAGTTTCGCGCCGGCCGGGTCCAGGGCGACGTTTTGGGTAACAGTCCCGAGCCCCTGCTTTATCTCAAGTCGCAAGGCGTGCTCGGCCAGTATCGTTCGGCGGAAACCAAGAATCTCTTGCCGGGCGCGTGGGACAATGACGGTTTCTGGTCCGGCATTACCACCGATTTACTGGTGACGGGTTTCAATCCGCGGCTACTTGCGAAATCCGCCGTGCCGAAAACCTATGACGATTATTTGCGTCCGCAGTTTAAAAGCCAAATCGCCATCAACCGCGGCGTGCCCTATCCGTTAACCGGTATGATCTCGCTGCGCGGCGACGAACAAGGCGTGGCCTATTTCAAAAAACTTAGCCAGCAGGATGTAAAATTGGTGGAAGGTTTCAGCCACACGATCAATATGATGGCGGCGGGCGAATATCCGCTCACCGGGTTCATGCAGGTGTCTAAACTGGAAGCGATGAAACGTAAAGCCGCGCCGGTGGATTGGTTGTCCACGACGCAACCATTGGCCACCATCTCGACCATTGCCATGGTGAAAAATCCATTGCATCCCGCGGGGGCGCAGATTCTCATCGATTTCTATCTCTCGCCGGAAGGACAACGAGCGTTGTCAGCAGCGGGAAAAATTCCTATCAGAAAAGGCGTCAAAAGCCCGTCCAAAGATATCGATCAGTTGATGGAAAGCGGCAACCCCCATGTGATCCGCGCCGAGGGCAGCTACGATAAATATATGAAGGTCTTCAACGAGTATCTGGGGATCCGCTAGACTCGTAGTTGTCGCGGTGCGCTACTTTTTCGTAGCGGCCAGCAAATCTCGGTAAAACGCACTCTTCTCTAAACGTTGCCACGGCGCTTCGTCGACGACATCTTCGCTTTTCACGGTTTTTACTTTGGGATTTGATAGGGCGAGGAAGCGCGCCATGTTTTGGATCCCTGGAATCGTCGGTTTGATGTCGAGGTTGTATAGCCATTGCAGCGCCGTGTAGCCGATTTCGGCATCTTGAGCGTTTTTCAGGCGGAGATTTTTTACCAGCGATTTGACGACGTATTCTTTGTTTCCCGGTTTGTGAATGAATGCCACTGTTTCGACGAAGCCGCGCATAAGTGCATCGACGATCAGGGGATTTTGCTTCAAATAGCCGCGCCGGGTCGCCGCAGCGAGTCCTTGGTACGGAATCGGCGCTTTGCCGAGATCGAGCAACACCGGAAAACTTTTTTCCTTGAGCGCACGGCTGTGGGTGTAGTTCAAGTAAGTCGCTTCGATGCTGCCTTGCTCCAACGATTGCGCCAGCACCGGCGAGTCGCCGATGACCATGATGGTCATCTTGTCGCGGTTCGGTTCCAGGCCTAAGTGTTCGATGGCGAGCATCGCCATGGACCAGACGCCGCCGCCGATGCTTTGCACGCCGATTCGTTTGCCTCTCAAGTCTTCGGCGTTGCGAATAGCCGGTCCGGCGATGAAATCGCCATCGGCTTTGTTGACGATGCCGGCGAAGAACGCCACGTCCAAACCGCTGGTCGCGGCGCTAACCACCGATCCTGGAATCGTGTAGGCGACTTGGATGTCGCCGGAAACCAGCGCCGCCATGGTCTGCGGGCCGCTGCGAATATTGATCACTTCGATGTTGACGCCATGTTTGCGAAACAGACCTTGCTCGGCGCCGAGCCAAAGAGCAACGACTTTTTCGCTGAAGGCGCCGTGGGCGATGCGCACCAATGGCAATTCAGCGGCTTTGCAGTTTGCTGCCCAGGCAACGATTACCAAAGCGAGCGAAATAAAATTGCGGGACGGTAAACGGATCGATTTCATCAGCGAATCCTCTCTACGCGTCGGTGGGGAAAAGTTACTGCGCTTTGTTTAACTCCGCGAAGAAACCGCTTTTGTCCAACTCCTGGACGAAGCGGCTGTCGACGAAATCTTCCGGCTTGGCGTTCTTGGCTTTCGGATTGCGCGCCTCGGTGGCTTTGAGAATCGTCGACAAGCCGGTAAGCGCCGGATAGGGCGGCAAATTATAGTTCTGCTTGACGATCCAGTTGTAGCTTTCGTCGAGGACTTCTTTGTCGTCGTTGCGAAAGTATTTGGCCAAAACTTTTCTGGCGAAGTTGCCGTCGCGCTTCGCCAGCGCCACGCCTTCGGCTTGGGCCATTAAAAAGCGCCGGACTATTCCACCGTTATTTTTCAGAAACGAGCGCGTCGCGACCATTCCATTGAACGGAAAGTTCGCTTCCAACTTCGACACGTCGAGAATCTCGCGCAGGCCCAACTTGCGCGCGCGAATCGTCGCCGGCGCGGTGAGCGCCACGGCTTGAATGCGATTGGTATTCAACGCGGTCACGCTTTCCGCCGGACCGCCAGTTTGCAGAATCGCCAGATCTTTTTCCGGCTGTAAGCCGAACTTCGTTGCGGCAAAGCGCGCGGCGAAGTCTGAGTTGGCGCCGAAGCGGGTGACGCCGATGGCTTTGCCTTTCAACTCGGCGAAGCTTTGGATCTCCGGCCGGCTGTAGATGTAGTAGACGAAATTTTTGATCAACGTGGTGATGATGACCAGATCGCCACCGGCGAGATTGGCGTCGATCACCGCCGCCGCGCCGATTTGGCTAAACGGCATTTCTCCCGCGAGCATGGTGCTGACCACCAGCGAGCTGCCGGATAAACGCAGCAGCTCTACCGATAAGCCGTGCTTTTCGTAAAGCCCGGCGTCCTTGGCAAACCAGAGGGCCGCTTCGGTGGCGGAGTCCGACGAGCGCGCGACGCGGATCTTGTCGAGCTGTTGGGCGTATAGCACGTTTGAGGATAACAGCGTTGTGACGAGTAATTGGCAAAGTTGGATTGATTTAAATTTCATTGGAATTCCTTGGTAGTGGTTCGGCTTCGAAATCCGACGTAGGGGCCACCCCCCGTGGTCGCCCGTCCCAGAGGGCAGGCACAGGGGCCTGTCCCCTACGCTTGTCGGTAAGATAGGGAAAGCAGATTGGAGCGTCAAGTCGGTTGACAGATGAACAAGATCGAAGTTAGTTGTGCGCATCACAGCTTCGGAGGTTTGCATGGCAACCGACACCAGCGGCATGACCCGCATCAATCACGAAAAGTTGATTCGTTTCGTCACTCGTTCATTCGAAAAACTTGGCGTGCCGGCAAGTGACGCCGAGATCGCGGCCAATGTTCTCGTCGCGTCGGATCTGCGCGGCGTCGATACTCACGGCGTGATTCGTTTCAATCCAAACGCCTGGTATGTGAAGTGGCTGCGCGATGGCGTGATGACGGCGCAGCCGAATATTCGCGTGATTGCGGAAAATAGTTCGACGGCATTGCTCGACGCCGATAATGGCATGGGCTTCGTCGCAGGACATAGAGCAATGGAAATCGCGGTTAAGAAAGCTAAAGAGACCGGCGTCGGCATCGTCACCGTGCGCAACAGCCGCCATTACGGTATGTCAGCATATTACTCTATGCTCGCGTTGCCGCACGATATGATCGGCATCGCCATGACCAACGCCAGCCGCCAAGTGGTGCCGACCTTCGGCCGCGAAGCGCGCTTCGGCACCAATCCTATGTCTTTCGCCATACCGGCCCAGGATGAACAGCCCTTCGTGCTCGACATGGCGACGACCACGGCGGCGGCGGGCAAATTAGAATTGGCGATTCGCTTGGGCAAGCCGGTTCCCACGGGCTGGGCATTAAATGAAAAGGCCGAGCCGACGACGGATCCGAAAGTTGCCCAGCAAGCGCGCCGCTTGCTGCCCCTCGGCGGTTCGCGTGAGAGCGGCAGTCACAAAGGTTACGGTTTGGGCATTCTCGTGGAAATTCTCTGCGGCGTGCTCACCGGTACGCTCACGGCGTTGAACCCCAACCAAGAACCGCGCGGCCATTTCTTCGGCGCCATCGATCCGTCGTCCTTTCGTCCGGCGGCGGAATTCAAACGCGACATGGATCGCTTGATCCGCGAATTGAAATCGACGCCGCCGATTGAAGGCGAGAGCCGCGTCTACGTCGCCGGTGAAATCGAATTCGAAACTGCCGAAGAAAGATCGGAGCGCGGCATTCCGCTGCACAGCTCCGTGCTCAAAGGTTTGAGAGATGTCGGCACGCAGTTGAGCGTGCCGTATGATTTGGAATGAGTTCGAAACAATTTATTTGAACATCCCCGCTGCGACTAACTCTTTAACAAAGCGATCGTCGACGAACTGATCCCATTTGGCGCTCTTGGCTTTGGGATTTTCCGACGCCGCCAGCACGGCTTCGATGGCTTGCTGGTTCGGCGCGGGAATGCGTTCCCAGGCCGGCTCGTTGCTGGCGAGGGATTCTTGCAGCTGCGCGGTGTCGGTGATCTTGGTGTACTTGGAGAATATCGTCAGCGAGTCGGCGCGGTTCTTGTGCAAGTAGTCCATCGCCTCAACGGCGCTACGCACGAAGCGGCGCACCAGATCGGTGTTGGCATTGATATAAGATCGACTTGCGCCAATCGCATGCTGCACGAAAGGAATTTTCAGCGCGGTGACGTTGAGCAGTTCTCTTAGACCAAAGTTACGCGCCGTCAGTGTGCTTGGCGCCGAGAGGATCGCCGCATCGACGATGCCTTGTTGCAACGCCGCGACCAACGCGGAGATTTCTTTGAGATAAACGAATTTAACGTCGACGTCGGGCTTCAAACCGGCTTGCGCGACGATCATGTGGCCGGCGATGTCGGTGGGTGTTCCTTTATTGGTCGCGCCGATGGTCTTTCCTACCAGGCTCTTAATGTTGGTAATTTCCGGTTTGCTATAAACGGAAAAGACGAAAGTGTTGACCGGGTTCAAAATATAAACCGTGTCGGCGCCGGCGAGATTGGCTTCGATGATTTGCGGTCCGGCGGTGGTGAATTGAATCTTGCCGCCGACCAGCGCCTGCACGGCTTGGTTGGTCGGAATATGGGTGAGATCGATGTTGAGACCGTTCTTTTTAAAGATGCCCCGGTCCTGGGCGATCCACAAATAAATCGGATCGGTTGCGATGACGCCGTAAACCGCGGTGGCTTGGGGCAGAGCGGTTTCGGCGCCGAAGCTCACTCTAAATTGGGCTAATAAGATGAATAGGACCAATACGCCGATGCGACGCGATCTTGAGAGATTTTTCATCGCTTTCTCCTTGGACCGGCAGTGCGAACGCGTCAGTAGCTGCCGCGGCTGATCACTACTTCTTTCAGCACAACATCTTTAATCGGCCGGTCGCCGCCGCTGCGCGGGGTGGTGCCGATGGTGACGACGACTTCTTGGCCTTTGACCAATTCGCCGAAGACGCTGTGGCGTCCGTCGAGGTGTAACGTTGGTGCCAGGGTGATGAAGAACTGGCTGCCGTTGGTGTTCGGTCCGGAATTGGCCATGGACAAGATGCCGCCTTTGGTGTGGCGCAGGTCGGGATGAAATTCATCTTCGAAGCGATAACCGGGGCCGCCCATGCCGCTGCCCAAGGGATCGCCGCCTTGGATCATGAAGCCGGGAATCACCCGGTGAAAAATTGTCCCGTTGTAAAGCGGTCGCTTCACCTTTTCACCGGTCTTGGGATCGTTCCACTCTTTGGTGCCACTCGCCAGACCGACGAAGTTGGCGACGGTCTTGGGTGCTTTGTCTTCGAAGAGCTGAATCACGATATCGCCCATGCTGGTTTTAAACGTCGCGTAAAGCGGGCCTTTTTTTTCTTGGCTGTTGCCATTGGCACTTAAGCCAAACAGCGCGCACAACATTGCCACGATCAATAATTTTTTCACTTCTTCCTCCCGAGATTTATTTCTGAGTTAATTCGGCCATGACTTCATTGACGAAGCGCAGGTCCATATATTCACGTGCCGCACGTTTGGGTTTGGTATTGAGCGCCACGGCTTGCCACTGGGCCATTAATTCAACGCCCTTTTCCGTCGGCACCGGCAGCAACGCTTCGCGCACTAAATTGTAAGCGTCTACGGACACGTCGCGCTCCATGCGCCAATGTTTCATCATGGTTTGAATCGCGTCCTCGGGATAGTCGCGGGTGTGAATCACGCCGCGCACCATGGCGCGCACCATGCGTTTAACCAACTGGGGATTTTCTTTGATGGTTTTTCCCGTGGCGGCGAGACCGCTAAAAGATGTGTCTTTAAATAGATCGGCCAAGTTCACCAGCCGCTTGAAGCCGGCTTTGATGGCGACGTAATCGGCCGGCGGCGCCAGCAAGGCGGCTTGGATGATGCCCTGCTGCAAGGCGGCGATTTTTGGCTGGCTGCCGGGAATACTGACGTATTGGACATCCTTCTCTGGGTTCATTTTGTAAAGTTCCAGGAGCGCTTTGGTGCCGGCGAAAGTTGAGCCGCCGAAGCTGACGCCGATTTTTTTGCCTTTAAGGTCGGTGACGCTTTTTATATCCGGCGTGACGATCATGGAAAAGGTCGGCCGGCCGACTTGCTGGGCGAGCAAAATAATGTCGCTGCCTTCCCAGATCGACGGCATCTGCGGCCCGACGGAAAAGATGAAATGAATTTGATTGCCAATCAGCGCTTGTACTGCGGTGACCGCGTTGCGCACCGAGATTAATTCTGCGTCCAAACCCTCGCGTTTGTAAAAACCTTTTTCCAGGGCGACGAAGGCGGGCAGGAACTGCACGTTGGCCGAAGGATAGGCGGCGCGCACAGGTTCCGCGTTGGCATTGGCAACGGCGGTCGAGATCAGCGCGATGAGCGCGAGCAAGCCGATAATCGCAAAATAGATCAAGCAATGACGCCGCATGGGATTGGCGTTTAAGCTAAACAAACTAATCCAGGCGGTCAAGCAGGCTTTCAAGAAAATGTCAGGTTGAAGCGGCTTGGCCAATCGTTCGGTATCGGAAGATTGCCGCGCCGGTCGGCACGGCACTTTTCGATCTAGCGTTTTGACAATGAGATTCTCGGATGGTATAGGAAATTCTGCCCAAACATGGGGGGCTAAATTTATGGCTTGGTTTGAAAAAATCGCTGGAGACAAGAAGAGCCCGGAAGTCGTACCGGATAAAAGTGCTGAAGCGCTGAAACCAGCGGCTTCGTCCATTGCATCGGCGTCAGCGGTCGAGCCCAAGGCTGCCGCCAAAGTCGAAGCGCCGCCGGTGTCGACCGCCGGCTTGATCGGTTACCTATACAAAGGTAGTCGGGTCAGCGGCCAACTGGTTTTTCAAGGCTCGGTGCGCATCGACGGTTCGGTTGACGGCGACATCCAATGCCAGGGCACGCTCACGATCGGTGAGAGCGCCGAAGTGAAAGCTAAGATCACGGCAAAAGTAGTAGTGATCCACGGTAAAGTTGAAGGCAACGTGAGCGCCAAGGAGCGCATCGAGCTGATTGCGCCGGCGCGCTTGATTGGCAATATCGATTGCCCCAAATTGATCATCACTGAGGGCGTGGTGTTTGACGGTGACTGCTCCATGGGAGTGGCCAAGCAAAAGGGTGGAGTCGCGACTGCGCATAACGCGGTTGGCGATTTAGCTGCGGTGGCTCAAGGCGCCAAAGCTGCAAACTGATTCTAGTTCGACTTCGGTTCGCCGTTCATTCCATCTCGGCATCCTACGTTCATCATCGAAGGTAGGTTTTTTATTATATGGGCCTTGGGTTGCGCATTGCCCAGGCGAGTGCAACGGCAGCGATAGTGTAAGTAAAGTCGGAAACTGACGAATGATTCAACTAGACATAAGCATCCTTTATCAGGTCATTCTTTTTGTCGTCCTGTGGCTGATTCTCAACAAGCTGTTATTCCAGCCCTATCTCCATTTACTCAGTGAACGGGAACGCAAAACCAGCGGCGCCCAGCATGATTCGAGCGACTTGGAACATCAAGGCGCGCGCTTGAAAGCGCAGTACGAAGAGAAGCTCGCCGAAGCCCAAGCCGCCGGTTACGCGGCTAAGGATGACATCGTTCAAGAGGGCCGCCAACAACGGGAAAAAATTCTCAGCCAGACGCGCGCCGAAGCGACGGGTTCGCTGGAACGGGTGCGCGCCGAAGTGGCGACGGCTCTCGAGCAAGAGCGGCGTCTCGCTGCCGCCGAAGTGACCAATGTTGCCGGCGCCATGGTCGCCAAAGTGTTGGGGAGGACGGTCGGGTGAGCGGTTTTAATATTCTCGACCTTTTTACCACGGCGCAAGTGTGGGCTTCGGAAGCGGCCAGCCATGGCGCCGAGCATCACGCGCCGTCGATCAACGATATTTGGTTTCCCCTCGGCAACTTTCTCATTTATGCCGCCATTATCTACTGGTTTGCCCTACCGCTGGTGCGCGATTTCCTAAAAAGCCGGCGCGAAGAAATCGTGGCAACCATCGCTCAAGCTTCGGCAAAGAAGCAAGCTGCGGAAGCCTTCGTCAGCGATTATCAAGCCAAGATCGCCGGCTTGGACCAACAGATCAAAACCTTGCAAGCGACGCTGCGCGATGAAGGTGAGCGCGAGAAATCTCGGCTGGTCGCCGAAGCCCAGTCGCTGTCGCAAAAAATCACCGCAGACGCGCAGTTTCTCGCCGACCAAGAAGTAAAAATCGCCCGCCAGCAGGTGCGCCAAGAGATGGCCGATCAGGCGGAAGCGGCGGCGCGAGAATTGGTCCAGCGCAATCTTTCGGCGGCGGATCAAAGTCGCTTGGCGGATCAATTCATTCAAAGTATTGGACAGACGCGATGATCGAAGGCAGCTTAGCACGCAGATACACCAAGGCGCTGTTTCAATTGGCCCGCGAGGCGAGCCAGGAAGAAGCGGTGGGCCGGCAAATCGAAGAGTTCGTCCGCGCCTACGACGGCTCGGATTTGCGCATGGTGCTGACCAACCCAGCCTTCGACGTGCCGACTCGCAAGCGGGTGCTGATTCAAGTCGCCAACAGCCAGCAGCTATCGGTGCTGACGATTCATTTTTTGTCGCTCTTGCTCGAACGGGATCGGCTCGGCCATTTATCCGGCATCGCCAGTTGCTATCGCCGTTTGCTAAACGAAGCCAAGGGACGGGTCGAAGCGAAAGTGATCAGTGCCAGCGCGCTGGAACCGGCGCTGGTCGATCGGGTGCGCGAACAGCTGCGCGGCTTGTCGGGCAAGGACGTGGTTTTGGAGCAGGAAGTCGACCCGAGTCTGCTCGGCGGCATGACCGTCGAATTGGCCGGCAAAGTTTACGACGGCAGCATTCGCACTCAACTTGAGAAGATGAAACAGCGCATGGCGCGCGGTTATTAAATTGTCATTTCGCGTACGGGGTATTAACCCGGTACACGACCAAAGGGGATGCTCGCCCCTTTGGATTCCCCAATAAGAGGGTCCTCGCAGCAAGCTGCGGGGAGTTATTAGATTTAGGAGAGAACGATGGACATCGGAACAGCGGAAATCAGCCGAATTATCAAAGAACAGATTCGCGACTACGAAAAGACGGTTGAGATCCAGGAAGTCGGCACGGTGCTTTCCACCGGCGATGGCATCGCGCGCATCCACGGCCTGGACAAAGTCGCCGCCGGCGAGCTGTTGGAATTTCCCCACAACATTTTCGGCATCGCGCTCAATCTCGAAGAAGACAACGTCGGCGCCGCGCTGTTCGGCGAAACCCACATGATCAAAGAGGGCGACACGGTCAAACGGACCGGCCGCATCGCCGAAGTTCCGGTCGGCAGAGAGATGATCGGCCGGGTGGTCAACGCCCTCGGCGAAGCGATCGACGGCCGCGGTCCGCTCGACGCTAAAGAAAAAAGACGTATCGAGCTCAAAGCCCCCGGTATCGTCTCACGCCAACCGGTTAAAGAGCCGCTGCAGACCGGCTTAAAAGCGATCGACGGCATGATCCCGATCGGCCGCGGTCAGCGCGAGCTGATCATCGGCGACCGTCAGACCGGCAAAACCGCCGTCGCCCTCGACGCGATCATCAATCAAAAAGGCGGCAACGTTACCTGTATCTACGTCGCCATCGGCCAGAAGCGTTCCACAGTCGCCCAAGTCGTCGACAGGCTCAGAGAAGCCGGTGCGATGGAATACACCATCGTGGTCGCCGCCACCGCCTCTGAGTCGGCGCCGCTCCAGTTCATCGCACCCTACTCGGGCTGCACCATGGGCGAATATTTCCGTGACAACGGCGGTCACGCTTTAGTCATTTACGACGATCTTTCCAAGCATGCCGTGGCCTATCGGCAATTATCTTTGCTGCTGCGCCGGCCGCCCGGACGTGAAGCGTATCCAGGCGACGTTTTTTACTTACATTCCCGTTTGCTCGAGCGCGCCGCCAAGATGAGCAACGAGCGCGGCGGCGGTTCGTTGACGGCGTTGCCGATCATCGAAACCCAAGCCGGCGACGTGTCGGCGTATATTCCGACCAACGTGATTTCGATCACCGACGGGCAGATTTTTCTCGAGAGCGATCTTTTTTACTCCGGCGTGCGCCCGGCGATCAACGTCGGCATTTCCGTTTCTCGGGTCGGCGGTAACGCGCAGATCAAGGCGATGAAACAGGTTGCCGGTACGCTGCGCTTGGAATTAGCTCAGTATCGCGAGATGGCGGCCTTCGCGCAGTTCGGTTCCGACTTGGACGCGGCGACGCAGAAGCAATTAAATCGCGGCGCGCGCTTGGTCGAGCTGCTCAAGCAAGGCCAATATCAGCCCTTGTCCGTCGAGCAGCAGGTGGTGATCCTTTACGCCGGCACCAACGGCCACGTCGACGAATTGCCGATCCCGTCGCTCAAGCGTTACGAGCAGGAACTCTTTGCTTTCATTTCGTCGAAGCATGCCGATGTTTTTGCCGACATTCTCAAGAAGCGCGAGCTCGACAACGATCTGCGCGCCAAACTCAATCAGGTGCTCGGCGAGTTTAAAGGGGTTTTCAAGGCTTAAGTTTCGAGTTTCGGGTATAGAGTTTCGCGTTAACCCGAAACCCTAAACTCGTAACCCGGAACAGTAACAACCATGGCAACACTGAAAGTCATACGTAAGCGGATCGGCTCGGTTAAGAATACCCAGCAGATCACCAAGGCCATGAAAATGGTCTCGGCTGCCAAGCTGCGCCGGGCCCAGGAATCGGCGGTGCAGGCGCGCCCCTATGCCGAGAAGATGACCGAGCTGTTGAAGAACGTCTCGGCGCGGGTTTCTAGCGAGGCCCATGTGTTGCTCACCGCCCGCGAAGAAAAAAAGATCGATCTGGTGCTGTTTACTTCAGACCGCGGTTTGTGCGGCGGTTACAACACCAACATGATCCGCGCCGCGGAAAGCTTCATGCGTGAGCATTCCGGCGCCAAGGAAATCTCCTTGACATTGGTCGGCCGCAAGGGGGCGGATTATTATCGCCGGCGCGGCGCCAAGATCGCCGATCGTTACATCGATATTCTCTACAAACCGGCCGATGAGTTGGCGGCGCAGATCGCCGAGAAACTGATTGCCCGCTTCATCGGCGGCGAGACCGACGCGGTTTATATTCTCTACAGCCGCTTTCGTTCGGCGCTGTCGCAGATCCCGACATTGCAAAAATTATTGCCCGTGGCGTTGGCGGAAACTAGCGACGTGGAAGCGCAGCAACAGACCGAATATTTATACGAGCCGGGCGTCGAGCAACTGCTGGCGAGCCTGCTGCCGCGGATTACCGACGTGGCGGTGCAGCGGGCGTTACTTGAAGCCACCGCCAGCGAACATGGCGCGCGCATGACCGCCATGGAATCGGCCACCGGCAACGCGGCGAAGATGATCGGCGCACTGACTTTGCAGATGAACCGGGCGCGCCAAGCGTCGATCACCCGCGAGCTGTTGGAAATCGTCGGTACGGCGGAAGCATTGAAATAGCAAATTACGCCCCCACCTCTTTCCTCCCCCGCATTACGGGTGTGGATGAAGGACGGGGTGAGCACGAACAGGAATTTCGGAGGTTCAATTACGATGAGTACGGGTAAACTCACCCAGGTTTTGGGTGCGGTCGTCGACGTCGAGTTTTCCGACGGCGCGCTGCCGCCAATTTACAATGCGCTGAAGATCACCAATCCGGCGATCAGCGACGCCGAATGGAATCTGGTCGTCGAAGTGGCGCAGCACTTGGGTGAAAACACCGTGCGCTGCGTCGCCATGGATACCACCGAAGGTTTGGTGCGCGGCATGGACGTGATGGATACCGGCGCGGGTATCAGCGTGCCGGTGGGCGAGGGAACTCTCGGACGGATCATCAACGTGATCGGCGAGCCGGTGGATGAAGGCGGTCCAATCAAAGCGACGAAGCTTTCGCCGATTCACCGATCGGCGCCGGAATTCGTCGATCAAGAAACCAAGGTTCAAGCCCTCGAGACCGGCATCAAAGTCGTCGATCTGCTCGCCCCCTATGCGCGCGGCGGTAAAGTCGGCCTGTTCGGCGGTGCCGGCGTCGGCAAGACCGTCATTTTGATGGAGTTGATCAACAACGTCGCCCAGAAACACGGCGGTTATTCCGTCTTCGGCGGCGTCGGCGAACGGACCCGTGAAGGTAACGATCTGTGGCTTGAAATGAAGGAGTCCGGGGTTATCAACAAAGCTTCGTTGGTCTACGGCCAGATGAACGAACCGCCTGGAGCCCGCGCCCGCGTCGCTTTGACCGCTCTGACGTTGGCAGAATATTTCCGTGACGACGAAGGCCGCGATGTCTTACTGTTCTTGGACAACATTTTCCGCTTCACGCAGGCGAACTCGGAAGTTTCCACTCTGCTCGGCCGTATGCCTTCGGCAGTCGGTTATCAGCCGACCTTGTCCACCGACTTGGGCGAGCTGCAAGAGCGGATCACCACCACGCGCAAAGGTTCGATCACTTCGGTTCAGGCGATTTACGTGCCGGCCGACGACTTGACCGACCCAGCACCGGCGACCACCTTTGCCCATCTGGACGCGACCACAGTTTTGTCCCGGCAAATCGCCGAGCTCGGTATTTATCCGGCGGTCGATCCTCTCGACTCGACCTCGCGCATTCTCGATCCGCTGATCGTCGGCGAGGAACATTATGCCGTCGCCCGGTCGGTGCAGTTGCTGTTGCAGCGTTACAAAGATTTGCAGGATATTATCGCGATTCTCGGCATGGACGAGCTCTCCGAAGACGATAAGTTGACCGTCGCGCGCGCCCGCAAAGTGCAGCGCTTCCTGTCCCAGCCGTTCTTTGTCGCCGAGCAGTTTACCGGCATTCCTGGGGCCTACGTCGAATTGAAAGATACCATTCGCGCTTTCAAAGAAGTGGTCGCGGGTAAACATGATGACATTCCCGAACAGGCTTTCTACATGGTCGGCACCATCGAGCAGGCCCAAGAAAAAGCCAAGAAGATGGCGGCGGCGTGAATTCGGCATGAGGCTTGAGGCGCGAGGCATGAGTCGATTCGGACTCGCGCCTCGTGCCTTCCGCCTCAAGCCTTGGTATTTTCCATGGCAGATAAGATCAAACTTAGAGTAGTGACCCCGAGCCGGTTGATGTTCGATGAGGACGTCGACGAGGTTTCGGCGACGGGCGAACTCGGCGAGTTCGGCGTGTTGCCCAATCATATTTCGTTTCTCTCGACGCTGGTGCCGGGTGAGATGACTTTCAAGCAGGGTGCCAACAAGCGCATGCTGGCGGTGAGCGGCGGCTATGCCGAGGTGCTGGACAACGTCATGACCGTGTTGGCGCCGGCGGCCGAATTCGGCGCCGAGATCGACAGCGCGCGCGCCCAGCGGGCCAAGGAGCTGGCCGAGAAGCAGCTGGTGAAGTTCAGCCGCGAAGAGAAAGATTTCCAACTAGCGGAGATTGCCTTGCAACGGGCGCTGGTTCGGCTCCAGGTTGCTAGTAAAGAAACAAGAAGATAAGTAAATAGGAATGCGATCGCAGTAAGGAGGAAGCATTATGGCCGAAGCAGAAAAACAAGAACCCATCATTACCATGTGGAGCAAGGAATTCACCTACGACCGGTGGATGAAGTCGAAAGGTATTCCGATCCACAAGGGCTATTTTATCCCTGATCTTCGCACCGTCGAGTTGGAGTGGTGGGAAGAACGAGGCTGCAAGGCCGCCTTCATTCAGCTCTGGGGCCAAGAAGGCGTCAGCGCCGCGCGCGTCACTGAAGTTCCTCCCGGCAAATCGTTGCCGCCGGTTAAGTTCGCCTTGGATGAAGTCGTCTACGTATGCTCCGGCCGCGGTTTGACCACCGTCTGGTCTGGCGAAGGCAAGCCGAAGAAGAACTTCGAATGGCAAGAGCACTCGATGTTTCTCATACCGCGTAACCACTGGCATGTGTTTAGCAACATGACCGGCGACAAGCCGGTTAAGCTGTTTCACTACAGCTATATGCCGATGGCGATGTCGGCGTTGCCCGAACCCGACATGTATTTCAACAATCCTTACGAATCGAAAATCACCGCCGATCAGGGCGATTTTTATTCCGAAGCGAAGATGGTTCAGGCGAAAGACGCTGATGAAGGTTTGGGTATGCGCGCCTTCTGGTACGGCAATTTTTTTCCCGACATGCGCGCTTGGAACAAGCTCGATGCCAACGAACGGCGCGGCGCCGGCGGCAAGAGCGTGTTCATGCAGTTCCCCAATTCCGAATTGACCGCCCATATGTCGGTGTTCGCCCCTAAGACCTACAAGAAGGCGCATCGTCATGGCCCTGGACGGGCGATCATCATTCCCGCCGGCGAAGGCTACTCGATCATGTGGGAAGAGGGCAAAGAGAAAGTCGTTTGCCCGTGGCATGAATGCAGCATGATCACGCCGCCGAACAAATGGTTTCACCAGCATTTCAACGCCGGCGGTGACATGGCGCGTTATTTGGCGCTCCATCCGCCCATGCAGTTCCATGGCCACGCGGAAAAGATCGAAGACCGCGCCAAAGATCAGATCGAGTATCCTAACGAGGATCCGTTCATTCGTCAGAAATTCGCGGAAGAGTTGGGCAAGCGCGGCATCGAGAGCATCATGCCCGCCGAAGCCTACACCAACCCCGACTACGACTGGTCCAAGACGATGGGCAAGCAATAAGTCATCATAAACTAAAAATTCGATTACGGAATCCCCGCTCCAGTGAGCGGGGATTCCTGTTATTGGGGTAGAACAATATGGCGGACGCTATACAGAGGCTACAGATGCACGACGATATCTACGATCACGACCATCCGGATAATTTCATCATTAAAGAGGATGAGATCGTCACCGACATCGAAGGGTTGGAGATGTTCTCGCTGAAAAGCGTCGGCATCGACATCGGCTCGTCGACATCGCATTTAATTTTCTCGCATATCACGCTGCGGCGCGAAGGCGCGTCGTTGTCTGGCAAGTTTCGGGTCACCGGTCGCGAGGTGCTCTATCGCTCGCCGATCATGCTGACGCCCTACACTTCGGCGACCAAGATCGATACCGATAAGGTCAATGAGTTCATCCACAACGCTTATAAAGAAGCGGGCTTGACGCCGGAGGATGTCGACACCGGCGCGGTGATCATCACCGGCGAAGCTCTGAAAAAAGAAAACGCCCAACCGATCGTTGAGAACTTCGCCAAATACTCCGGCAAGTTCATCTGTGCCGCGGCGGGCCATAATCATGAGGCGCTACTGGCCGCTTACGGCTGTGGCGCGGTGGATCTTTCCAAGGGCGAGCACAAGACTGTGCTCAACGTCGACATGGGCGGCGGCACGACCAAATTTTCTCTTGTCGAAGAAGGCGTCGTGACGCAGACCGCATCGATCAGCATCGGCGCGCGGCTGATCGCCTTCGACGAGAAAGACCAAATCACGCGCATCGAAGATCCCGGTCGAATCATGATGACCGAGCTTGGCCACAAAGTTGAGCTGGGCCAGAAGATCAGCGAGAAAATGAAAGAGGACTTCGGCGCCTATATGGCGAAGATTCTCTTCGAGGTCATTGAAACTGGGCCCAAGTCGCCGATGGCGAGTTCGCTCATGGTGACGCCGCCGTTCGTCAATTATACCGGCTTCAAACAAGTGCAGCACTTGGTTTTTTCCGGCGGCGTTTCCGAGCATGTTTACGACCGCGACCCGAAGTCCTATGGCGATATCGGCCCGGTGCTTGGCAAGAACATGCGCGATTATTTAAAAAAACTGCCCAAGGGTGTGCTACGCGAGCCCATCGAAGGCATCCGTGCCACGGTCATCGGCGCCGGCGAGTACACGATTCAAGCGAGCGGCAACACCAGCTATGTTTCCAACGAGAAGGCGCTGCCGGTGCATGGTCTCAAGGTCATTCAAGCGCCGGTGCGCGAGGGCGAGTCGGTGAGCGCTGGGCTCAAACAGGCGCTAAGAAAGTTTGACCTGAAAAGCTTCACTTCCGGCTTGGCTCTGTCCTTGACGGTCAGCGGCGTGCCCACCTATCAATCGGTGCGGCGCATTGCTGAGGGCGTCGCCGAGATTCTCAAGGAGGCCGACGATGCCACGTGCCCGCTCTATTTAACCCTGGACTTGGATATCGCCAAGTCGCTGGGCGCGATTCTGCGCGACGAACTCAACGTTTCCCGCGACATTATCGCCATCGACGGCATCGAAGTCGGCGACTTGGATTACATCGATATCGGCGAATGCTTGGGGATCACGGAAGTGATCCCCGTGACCGTCAAGTCGCTGATGTTTCCGACGACGATGAGCGATTAGCGCGTTCGAATTGGTTATAAGTTGCACAAAGGCCTCGCCCACCAGCGGGGCCTTTTTTTTGGGGCAATACTCACAGGATCATCAATGGCTGAATACTTCGCCTTCCAAGCCGCGCTGTGCTTTTCTATCGCCCATGTGCTCATCCGGCGCGGTTTAGTCGGCTCCAACGCATTGACCTGTTCGCTGATTTCCCTGGCGACCACGGCGACGATTTTTTGGCTGCTGGTTCTAGTCTTGATTCCATTATCCGCCCTGTGGACGCCGGCCATCGGTTACTTTATCGCCGCCGGGATTTTCGCGCCGGCCATCGGCCAGACCCTGGGTTACATCGGCATCGAGCGGATCGGCGTGGCGCGCTCGACGCCGATCGTCAACTCGGCGCCGATCTTTTCGTCGAGCTTCGCGGTGCTGTTTTTGGGCGAAGTGTGGACCGGGCAAAATATTCTCGGCACTCTGTCGGTCATCACCGGTGTGATCATCTTATCTTCAGGTAAAAATTCCGCGGGTGATGAGTGGCGCAAGATCGACATTCTTTATCCGCTCGTCGCCGCGGTGGCTTTCGGTATCTCGACGACGCTGAGAAAATCTGGATTGTCGCAATTACCTATTCCGCTGTTGGGCGCGGCGGTGACGGTGGGCACGGCGTTTATGATATTGCTGTTGCTGGTTCAATGGCGTGGCGGCCGCCAGGCGCTGAAATTCAATTCAATCAGCACGCGCTGGTTGTTCGGCGCCGCGGTGGTCAACACCGGCGCGATTCTCTCGGTGTTCTCGGCGCTCAACGTCGGTAAAATCGTTCGGGTCGAGCCGTTGATCGCCTGTAATCCTTTGTTAACGATTGTTTGGGTGGGAATTTTTCTGCGCCAAATCGAGCGCATCTCGGCGCGCATCGTGGTCGGCGCGCTGTTCACGGTGTTGGGAACCACGTTGGTGGTGACGGCGCGATAATTTTTTGCCATGGCGATCTACTTTTCCTTTCAAGCGGCGCTGTGTTTTTCCATAGCCCATATTTTCATCCGGCGCGGTTTGGTCGATTCCAACGCCATGACCGGTTCGTTTATTTCCTTGTCCATGAGCGCGGTGGTGCTCTGGCTCGCCGTGCCATTTTTCGCGCCGTTTGACGCACTGTGGAATCCGGCGGCCCTGTTGTTTGTCGTCGCCGGTATTTTCGCGCCCGGCATCGGCCGGACTTTGAGTTACGTCGGTATCGAAAAAATCGGCGTGTCCCGCTCGGTGCCGATCGCCAACTCGTCGCCGATCTTCGCCTCGGTATTCGCGGTGACCTTTCTCGCCGAGACTTGGGTCTTGCAGAACGTCATCGGCACGCTGCTGGTCATCGGCGGTATCGTTGTGCTGTCGATGGCGAAACCTGCGCGGGGCGAGTGGCGCAAAATCGATGTGATCTATCCATTGATCGGCGCGGTTGCCTTCGGCGCGTCAACGACGCTGCGAAAATTTGGTTTAGGTTTCATCAACATTCCGCTGCTCGCTGCCGCAGTGACCGCGGGCTCGGCGGCGCTGTTCTCGTTTGCCCTGCTACAAATTCAGGGCGGCAGGCGGGCGTTTAAGCTCAACCGCCGTAGCGCCGCTTGGCTTTTTCCCGCCGGTTTGTTCAATACCGCGGCGATGCTCTCGGTGTTCTTCGCTTTGAGTCACGGCAAGGTGGTCATCGTCGAACCGCTGGTGAGTTCAAATCCAGTGACGACCTTGCTTTTAACGTCGATCTTTTTGCGCGATGTCGAGTCGCTTACGCTGCGGGTGATTCTCGGCGCGGCGTTGACCGTCACCGGGACGGTTCTCGTGGTGCTGGTGAAATGAGTTGTTTCACCCTTTGCAGGTGATAATAATAATCACAATCAAAGTTCGGAGGGTTAGCGAAGATGTCCAAGGCGATGCAAGCGGAACGCAAAATGTGGAGCAAGTTCTACAGCTACGATGAGTGGATGGAAGGCCAAGGGATTCCCATCTACCGCGGCTACTACATCGAGGATCTGCGGACATTGGAATTGAAATGGTGGGACGCTCGCGAGTGCAACTCGGCGTTCATTCAACTGGTCGGCCAGGAGGGGGTTACTTCCGCGCGAGTTACGGAAATCCCTCCGGGCAAGACTTTGCCGCCGCTGAAATTCGCCCTTGATGAAATTGTCTACGTCGTTGAAGGGCGCGGGCTGACGACCATTTGGTCCGGCGAGAAGCGGCCGAAGAAATCTTTCGAGTGGCAAAAACACAGTATGTTCTTGCTGCCGCACAACTATACACACCAGTTCACCAACATGCAGGGCGACAAGCCGGTGCGCTTGCTGCATTACAATTACTTGCCGCTGACTTTGTCCGGCCTGCGCGATGTCAATTTCATCTTCGGCAACAATTACGAAGGCGCCGACATTCACAACGAGATGGATTTTTATTCCGAAGCGAAAATGGTTTCGCAAAATAATCTCGACGAGACCTGGGGCCGGCGCGCCTACTGGTACGGTAATTTTTTCCCCGACATGAAAGCCTGGGACAAGCTCGATAGCAACGCCCGGCGCGGCGCCGGCGGCCGTAGTGTGTACATTCAATTCCCCGACTCGGAAATGTCCTGCCACATGTCGGTGTTCGACGCGCGCTTATACAAGAAGGCCCACCGCCATGGCCCCGGCCGTGTGATCGTCATCCCAGTCGGCGAAGGCTACTCGATCATGTGGGAAGAGGGCAAAGACAAAGTCGTCGTGCCGTGGCATGAAGCGAGCTTGTTCGTGCCGCCCAACAAATGGTTCCACCAACATTTCAACGCCGGCGGCGATCCGGCGCGCTATTTGGCGCTCCATCCGCCCATGCAGTTCCACGGCCACGCGGAAAAAGTCGAAGACCGCGCCAAAGACCAGATCGAATATTGCAACGAAGATAAATGGGTGCGCGAAAAATTCGAAGGCGAGATGAGCAAACGCGGAATCAAATCGCTGATGCCGCCGGAAGCCTACAGCGATCCGAACTTCGAATGGAATTGGAAACCGTTTGTCGAGCAAAAGCTGAAGTAAGCTGCTGCAGTTTTCACCGCCATAAACAAAAAAGCCCCACCGATGTGGGGCTTTTTTGTTTGCGGGCAGCCAAGATTCCATCGGTTTAGGTGCGCGGCTTTAAAATCGCCGTGAGCTGATCGTCCGCGCCGTCGATGCGCTCGAGAGTGGGATAGCGCAATCCTTCGAAGTACGGCAGACGAACGGTTCGATAGCGATCGAAGGTTTTTACCAATAGCTCAATCGGCTGATTCGCGCCTTTGGCAGCGCGAATGGCGTCGAGCAGCAGTTCCGGTGTAAACTCTTGGCCGTTGACGGCGATCAGCGTGGCAGCCGTGGTAAGGCCGGCTTTAAAAGCGGGACTATCCCAGAGGACTTCGGTCACTTTGCCTTTGTCGCGGGTCGACACTACCAGGCCGAGCGAGAAGCCCAGGTTGATGGACCTGCTCCGCTCGTCCGCGGACTTCAGATAAGCGGACTGTTCTTCTCGGTAGATCAGCTGCCAGCCACTGCGCTTGAGACCATCGAGGGGTGCCGCCGGTCCATGGCCATCGAGTCGCTCTTTCAGGAAGGCTTTCCAGTCGTACGGAGAAACAGTGTTGAGTGCCGCCGAGACATCGTCGAACGTGTAAGTGACGACATCGTAGCTTTTGTCTTTGGTGCCGAAGAAGGCGCGGGCGAAATCATCGAGCGAGCGCTGGTCCCGAGTAAGCTCGCGAAGCTTGGTATCCACGTCGAGCCACAGCAGAACGCCCTCGTTGTAGTAATCCACGGTGCGCTGCCAGCTCGGAAAGGGCAGCGATCTGCCGCCGAGGATTGGCTGATTAGTCGTGTCCTGCAGATTGCGCCACACGCGGCCGGGCCGGTTGCGATCGTGGACAGCCGCGATGTTCGCCAGCACATCCTTTGCGACTTGCGGTGACCAAAGTCCGGATCGCGCGCTCAGGACAATTCCCCAGAACTGCGTCTGGCCTTCATATACCCAAAGCAATGAGTCTTGCATCGGCACATTGAAGTTCGCCGTCCAAAGATCGGCCGGCCGGCGCTGCTTGCCGTTCCAAGAATGTGTCAACTCGTGCGCGAGCAGATCGCGCCCCGGAGCGTTTTTTTCCCACTCAGTGAAGTGGCCCGGGCGGTGCACGTTCTCGCTGGAACGGTGGTGCTCGAGACCGATGCCGCTGAAATTCTCGGTGAGCGCCAGTAAAAAATCATAACGATCGAACGCGCGCGTGCCGTAGAGCGCGTAGGCTTCTTTCATCAGTTTTCTGTAGGCCGCGAGCTGTTCAGGTTTGATTTCAAGTCTCGACGGATTGTCCGCGACCATATTGAGATGCACCGGCACATCGGCGCCAGGATCGAGATCGACGCGCTGGTAATGGCGGCCGGCAAACAACGGCGAGTCGACCAACATGTCGAGTGCAGTCGGCGCGAACTCAACGCGCTCGGCCCTGCGCGAGGCTACGTCCAATGCCGTGGCGAATTGCCAGCCCGCGGGTAACTTTACGTCGGCCTTTACCGCTATCCGGCTGGCGTAGTACCCAGCCGGATAAAGCACCACGGTGTTCCATTGCAGGCCGAGGATTTCCGGTGTCGCGACGATGCGTCCTTGCTCGCTGGTCTGCGGCGAGGCGAACTGAAATTCGAGGTCGATGCGATCGGCATCGGCGGGCACTTCGATATGAAACGCATACATGTTGATTGGATCGCGCAGCCACGGTAAGCGCCGGCCGCGGGTCGTGACGATCAAACCTGTCAGCAGGTTAACCGGGCCGCTGGGTCCATGGGTGCCTGGTAACCACTGCGGATAGAGGAGCGTCAACGGACCCGGTTTCACCGGCACCGACTCGCGCACCGTGAACAGCCGGCGCTCCAGATCGGTTAGATCGACGCTTAAGCTCAGCGTGCCGGGATAAGCAATATCTTGCGGCGCGGGAATTTCGCCGGCATTGACGGGCGTTACGCAGCAAAGGCAAAGCAGCGCGATGGTGAAAAAATTTTTTAAGTGAAACATCTTGGAGCAACTCCCTGATCAGCGAACCAGCGCGTGTTGATCGGTATTCACTAGGTGCGAATGACGGACCAGCCTGCCGATGGCCATTGTCGGCGGAGCGTATCCGATAAGTTGGATTTACGTCAACGGCGAGCGGTGAAGAGAAAACTAAAGGTGGGTTCCAGGGGAAAAGTTGACTCTTCCTTCCGTCATTCCCACGCGGGCCAGCATCCAGGCAATCATTGGCTTGGCAGTGTGAGCAAAGATGGATGCCGGCCTGCGCCGGCATGACAATACTTCACTTCAGGTGACTCCAACTATTTGCCGTCGTCGATGCTGACGACAATGATGGCGTTGGCGATCAGCCAGCCGTCTTTGCCCGTCTCGTTGAGCACCTGCAAGCCACCTTGGACCACGTTGATATGGCTGCCTCCGTGGGGCAGCGAGTCGAGCACCGCTTGTTTGTCTACCGCTTCCGGCTTGGGCACGCCGATGGTGACATCCACCCGCATATCGTCGGCGGTCTTGCCCACTAGACGGGGAAATCCCAGGCTGCTGTGATGAATCGCATCGAACACCGCGCGCTTGGCGGCAGCAGTATAATCCAAGCCGTGCACATCCACGCCCATACCCATCTCTGTAACGCATCGTACCAATGCCATGGCTAGTTACCTCCACCTGTTCGTTATCATCGAAGCGATACAGCGCTCCTACGCGTTGACGTTGAGATCGACCAAAGCGGTGGCGCAGGGCGCGGTTTCGAGGAAATCCCAGCTCTTCATCCAGTCATAGGTGCGTTGTAGTTCATCGGCCGGGATCGGCGCCGGATCGACCAGATAGAGGCGGCTCGCGCGCAGATCGTCGATGGTGAGCTGGCTGATCTGCGGATCTTTGTCGCGATAGTAGTCGATGAAATAGTGCAGATAGGCGCGCTTGTTCGCCATGATCCGCCGCACGGCTTCGCGGATCGCGCGATTAAAAGCGGCGTAGGTTTCGCTGTCGACACGATCGGACGCGACGTCGGTGCCGTGATGAAATGCCGAGATGACGATGCGGCAGCCCATTTTTTCCGCCAAAGAAATATACGGTTCGGTGAGGGTCGTCGCTTCGATAGTTCCATCCATGAGCATCTTGAAGCGGAAGTTGGAGCCGTTCGGCACCCGGCCGAGCTTGATTAACTCGCGCGGCACGAAGCCTTCCAACATCTGCAAGCACAGATAATGTGTGCCGCTATAAAAGGGGATGCCGATCTGCACGTCGGCGAATTGCTGTGGCACCTGCACCGGCGAATCGGCGCGAACGACGAGCGCGGCAAAATTCACCATGGACCGACGGCCGACCTGCCGGCTACCGACCTTGGTGGTTTCAACCCGCGAAAAATTGCCCCATTCGCAGGCGTTGTAGAGGTCGGCCTGGCCGGATTCCATCATGCGTCCGTGGCTGGTGTAGCGCTCGGCTTCCTTATGATCCGTGATGTGCAGCTGCGGGCTTTTGTCGAGGCCCTTCTCACGGTCCATCCACTCGATCTGGATGCCTTCCTTCTCGAACAGACCTTCGTCGTGGGCGACGAGCTCGGCTAAGCCTTGAAACGGCGCAGTGGTCTCCAATCGCAATGTTTTCATAGATTACTCCCCATGGGACTTTTGATCAGTGATTCCTTTGTACAGCGCCATTCTAACTTCTGTCAAACACCCGACCTAGAGAAAAGCTTTAGCGTACCAATCGCTGCTCAAAGAACCATTGGCCACGAAGATGTGAAAGGAAATTCGGCAATTTTCACACCTGCACTTCGGGTTTTCTCCGACCTGTGGGTTTCAAAAACCTTGCAGTTTCCCGTCGGCGGTTCTGACCACGTGCTTGAGGGGCGCACCTGAAAGATAGCGGCGCGTGTTGTCGCGGATAAGCTCGCTCATCCGGCGCCACAATTGCCAACCGCCCTGCCCGCCGACATGCGGCGTTATCAGCACATTGGGGAGATCCCACAGTGGGCTCGCGGCGGGCAACGGTTCTTCGGCGAAGGCATCGAGTCCGGCCCCCATGATGCGGCCCTCGGTGAGGGCGCGGGCCAGTGCCGCTTCGTCCACAACTTTACCGCGGGAAATATTTACAAGGATCGCGGTTTCTTTCATGAGCGCGATTCGTTCGGCGCTGAGAAATCCCCTTGTGCTGTTGTCGAGCGGCATCGCCACCATGACCACATCGGCGCTGGGAAGAACTTCGTTGACTTTTTCCCTGGGTACGACGCGATCGATCTCCGGCACGGCGGGGACAGACGAGCGGGTGACGCAGATCACTTCCATATCGAACGCTTTGGCCTTGCGCGCGATGTCCTGACCGATATGGCCCATGCCGAGGATCACCATGCGCGCGCCATCGGGGTCGAGTATGTGGGAAGACATAGTGAGCCGTGCCCACTCTCGCTTTGCGCGTAGTTGCTCGAAGCGGTGAAAGTTTCGCATGACGCCCAGCATCAGGGCCATGGCGTGGCTGGCGAGCACCCGCTGGCTGACGTCGCCGCCATTGGTGACCCAGACACCATCCGGTAGGCCCGCCCTCAGTCCGATTTCGACGCCGACGGTGGTGAATTGGATCCACTTGAGCGCCCGGCCTTTGTCACGCACCAGGCGCGCGAAGTCCGCGCTGAAGGCGGAGTTGTAAGCATGGAGGATTTCCGCGCCGTCGAGTGCATTGGCGAGGGATTCGAGATTGTGAGCCTTGGCCGCCTCGACCTCGGGAAAGTCGCGCAGAAAAGCTTCGTCCACCACATCATTGGCGGCGTTCACGAACTGGGCAATACGAACTGTCATGATGCTCCTCAGTGGCCGCGGCACACTGGCGTGCCCGGTCACGATTAGAAAACTTAGATACTTTTTATTTTATCTTTGACGGGAAGTATATCGCGAGCGATCGTTGCTGGAGCCCTGACCGATTGCTGGGGCCGGATTTTACAATCCTACTTCAGTCAATGTCCTAACGTGAATTCTCAAGCTGTTTGAGCCCGCGGCTCACCGTCGTGTATGGTACTGTCGTAAGGGAGTGGTCAGTAAGCCCAAGATGCGGGATCGTGTTGTGACGCCACAGCTTAAGGGAGGACGCTCGGTATGTTCAAGAGACCTTACATTCTCGCGATTGTATCCTTCCTTTTGATCCCCACGGTCGCCGTGTTGGGTGGGATATTGGTTCTTTCCATCAATCCCGAAATCGCCGCGGGTCGTGCGAATTACGAGCGCAACTATTGGCTGTTGAGTCTGGCGCAGAGTATTTCCATGTGGGCAGTCTTGCTGGTGGTTGTAGGCTTGTGGTTTCTGACCTGTTTTTTTCTGCTCAAGTCCAAGAACCGATCCTATGGGTGGTTGTTGCCCTTGGCTGTCCTTGGCCCGTTTGGTTTGATGATCCTGACCATGCTGAACGACACCGCGCCAGCGCCTGGAGATTTGTACCAACAATTTGTCGGTAAACTAAAAAGCTATCTGCGTGTTGCCTATGAACTAGGTTTTTTCGTGGTCCTTTGGGTCGGTGCGTTTCTAGCCATGGTTTTGACGCGCGACCTCATGATCATGTATGAAGCCGCCACCACCGGAATTTCGGCAGAGCAAATCATCAAACTACAAAACGACTCCAGCGGTATGTGGGCGTTGAGCGAGGGTTTGGAAGTCTTGTTTCTGGTGGTTCTCTTCTATTTGCTGTGGCCGATTTGTTTTAACGTCGTAGGACGCCTGCGCGGACTATGGACCTCCGCCAAGAAGGTTTAGAGAAGTGGTTGCGCGGTTTGGCCCAGTCGAGAATTGCGAAAGTTGAGTTAGTCAATACTCTGGCCTGACCCTAGGGGTGCTCTCAATATGACCCCGTAGCGCTGGCGATAGTGCTCGATGCGTTCAAGATAAGCGCTTCGGTCTTGGTCGTCGTAAAATGTTTTTTTCGTTGATTGCCGCGCACAATCACATGATACAACGCCCCGTCAAACTCGACTCTGGGCTTGCGTGCCATGGACTGAAACTAGCAAGAGGGGAGAGAATAAGTCAATACTCAGGCCTGACCCCAATCATGACCCCTGAATCAATGGCCTTACCGGCAAGCGCGGGTGAACTTGCGGGATCAAGCCGGACTTGAGTGGAAGATGTCTCTCTTCGGCAGCGACACCATCGAGGCCATTGAGGAAGTCGCTCGCGGCGACGTCCATCTCGCGACGATCAATCCCTCCAGCCCCCTGACTATGGCGTACCGCGGACGCGGTCCTTTCAAAGAAGCGATTCCAGTCCGGGCGATTGCCGTCATTCCCACCCAGGACCAGTTTGCTTTCGCCGTATCCGAGAAAACAGGATTAAAGTCTTTCATGGATTTGCTTGAGCGCCGCTACCCGTTGCGCGTTTCGCTCCGCGGTCAGAAACGTCATTCGGTTCACCTCGTGGTCAAAGAAGTGCTGGCGCAGGTCGGATTTACTCTCGATGACCTGGTTTCGTGGGACGGTCAGGTACGCTACGACGAGGGCATGCAGGATGGTCCAAATCGTTTCGGCGCCGTGCAACGGGGCGAGGTGGATGCCATTTTTGATGAGGCGGTGAAGCGTTGGACGAATCAAGCTCTCGATGCCGGAATGCGGTTTCTTCCGCTGGAGGAGGAGCACATCACGCGATTAGAAGAAATCGGTTTCCGTCGCGCCATCCTGTCTAAGGATATCTACCCCAAGCTCCTGGCCGATGTGTCCACCGTCGATTTTAGCGGCTGGCCGATTTTTACCCACGCCGACGTATCCGAGGATATCGTAAGATCGTTTTGTCTCGCGCTGGACAATCGAAAGGATCGTATCCCGTGGCAGGGAGAGGGTCCCCTCCCCTTGGAACGGATGTGCGAAGACAACCCGGAGGGACCATTGGATGTGCCGCTTCATCCCGCGGCAGAGATCTTTTGGCGCGAGCGAGGTTACTTGAAATGACGGGCAGAGATCAGGGACAGGGCAGGTTTCAGACTAAGCTAACCTCCGATAAGCACTTATCAGGAAAAGCAGAACTGGCTAACTTCATACGTCCCCTATTTTGCCCCCTTCGGTTGCGGCGTCGCCGCGTCTACTTCGAAAACGTTTCACGAAGCAGTTTCGCGTACTCGTCGATCTGATCGGCGAGATTCGGGTTTACGGGCACGATGCGCAGATCTTTCATGAGCGCGGCTTGCTCCTGAGCGACGTCGGTGCGCGCCGACAGGCGGTGAAAGCCGCGCATGATCGCCTGCCCTTCTTTCGATAATACATAGTCGACATAGAGTCTCGCCGCGTTCGGGTGTAAGGGTTGGGCCGTGACGCCGACACCGATCATGATCGCCGGCACGGGACCGGGCGCAATCCAGTCGATCGGCGCGCCCGCGTCACGCAAGCGGTTGACCGAGGCCACCGGTATGTTGATATCGAATACCGCCTCGCCGGCAGCGACCAATTGCGCAATCAGACTGTGCCCGGTGCGTTGGAGAATTTCTTGTTTCGCCAGCTCGCGCATGAACCGCAAGCCGTTTTCCCTGCCCATAATTTGCAACATCCCGGCAAACCAATCGACCTTGGTGCCCTCCATCATCATCTTGTTTTTCCATGCCGGATTCAGAAGATCCGCGTAGGTTTTCGGAACGTTCGCCTGGCGCAGGAGATTCTTGTTATAGGCGACGACGTAGGGGTGGTAATAGAAAGTCGTCCAGAAATCATCTTCTTTGAAATCCTTGGGGTAAACGCCGCCCTCCGTAGGGTTGTACCGTCCCAAAACACCTTTGGCCTTGAGCGTGTGCATGCTGAACTCGACGGTTTGAACGACGTCGGCAAAGCTTTTTTTCGCCCGCGCCTCGGTAAGCACCCGGGTCAATAGCCTTTCGCTGCCGGCGCGAGCGAACTGAACTTTAAGAAACGGATATTTCGCTTCGAACTTTGGCAAGATCACATTGGCTTCTTCAAGCGTCAGCGAAGCGTAAAGCACCAGCTCACGCTCGCGCTTGGCGCCTTCGATGAGCTCCTGCGGCGTAGCGCCATTCGCCACAGTGGCGCAGAGGAACCACATCCAGGCGAAGTACGCGATACCCCCTGCCCGGGTGAATATTTTCCAAAGCATCTTTGCCAAGTCGATTACACGAGCACGCGCTGCTTCAAGCGATGGGGTAAGAACTCAACTTTATCGATCTTCACGCCGATACCTTCGTCATCAAACAGTCCAGCGCCACCGCTCCTTTGCCCTTTTCGAAAACCATCAGCGGATTGATATCGACCTCGGCAATTTCATCCGCCAAATCGATGGCCAGGCGCGAAAATCGGCAAAGGATCTCCGCCAGCGCGTCGATGTCACTCTCTGCTTGGCCGCGCACGCCCTTGAGCATGCGGTAACCCTTGAGCTCGCCGATCATGTCCAAGGCATCGGATTTTGTCAAAGGCGCAATGCGCATGGCGATGTCCTTGATCACTTCGACAAAGATGCCTCCTATGCCCACGACGATCACCGGACCAAATTGCGGGTCGCGCGTCATACCGACGATCACTTCCCTGTCGCCCGTGACCATTTCCTGAACCAGAATCCCGTCGATCACCGCCGAGGCATCATGGGCTTGAACGTTGCGCAAGATTTCACCGTAGCAGCGGCGTAGCTCTGATTCATTCTGAATATTCATTCTAACCGCCCCGGCCTCGGTCTTGTGGGTAATTTCGGCCGACTCGACCTTGAGCACGACCGGATAGCGGATGGTCTTGGCCAAC
>SHYW01000052.1 GCA_009692615.1 Deltaproteobacteria bacterium
TTGTAAGAAGAAGTCATGGCGGTGGCGAGCGGAGCATTCTTGGTCAGCGGGTAGGCGAGGAACAGTGTTGTGTAGATAACTTGGATGGCGATATCTTCTTCGTCCATCAACTTCAAGCGCGCAGGGACGTCGTCAAGCTCCATGTTGGCGATGCTTTCCTTCTTGCCCAAGCTATGGGCGGCAAGCTGGCCGTTGACGTTGGTCGGCGTGCCCAAATTATTGCAGCCTGGCCCGACGCGGCGCGGATAAAGCTGCTCTTCGATCACCCAATACGCCAGCCCGTCGACGCCGGTGACGCGTGGCCGCAGCGCGCGAAACGCTGGATCTAAATATTTGTCGCTAAAAGTTTCTAAATTTTCTTCGACGTGGCCGTCGGCATCGATGACGCGCATGGTTTTTTTCCTCCCGATTCGACTTTGCATGTAGTACTGAGGTGTACGCCTTGTCAAGGAGAGGGCGACCGCCGGTCGCCCCTACAGTTGCCCAATTCGAATGTTACGGCGCTGCGTTCACAGCGCGGCGCGCAGAATCTTTCCGACGGCACTCTTCGGCAAGCTCGTGGCGAATTCTATCACATGCGGGATTTTGTACGGCGCGAGTTGGCTGCGTAAGCTGTCGCGGATTTGTTGATTGAGCTCGTCGCTAGCCGTCTGTCCTTCACTTAGAACCACCACCGCGCGAATTTTGTTGCCGATCTCGGCGTCGGGTTCGGCGACCACGGCGGCTTCGACGATAGCGGGATGCTTTTGCAAAGCGTTCTCGATTTCGGTCGGCGAGATGAAGATGCCGCGGCTTTTGAAGCAGTCGTCGCGACGGCCGGCGATGAAGAAGTAGCCGTCGTGGTCCTGGTAAGCGAGATCGCCGGTGAAGTACCAGCCATTTCTAACCACCGCTTCGGTTCGTTCGCGATCCTTGTAGTAGCCGAGAAATAGACCGGGATCTTCAGTCGAGATCGCGAACTGGCCGAGCTCACCGGTGTGCACGGGTCGGAATTCATCGTCAAAGATGGCGACGCCAACGCCCGGAAGTCGTTTTCCCACCGAGCCGGGTTTGACGGCGTGGCGCACGCCATGGCCGATGACGAGCTGGTATTCAGAGACGCCATAATGCTCGTAGAGCTCGGAGCCGACGCGCTGCTGCCATTCATTATAAGTCGCTTCGCGGAGCGCCTCGCCGGTGGAGTGGGCGCAGTGAAGCGTGCTGAGATCATGCTGCTTTTCAAATTCGGGCATGGCGAGCAATCGGCGGTAAACAGTGGCGACGGAATGAAGCACGGTGACGCGGTATTTCTCAATCGCGGCGAGAATATTTTCCGGCGTGGCGCGGCTGGATAAGACCGCGCCGGTGACGCCGTTGCGGAGTGCAAAAAGCAGATTGTGGCCGAGGGCGCTGATGAAACTCCATTCGCCGGTGGCCAAGACGACGTCGTTGTCTTGCGGCGGCAAACGGTAGCGGTTCAAATCGCCCAGGGCGACGATCCAGCGGTGCGCATGAACGATACCTTTCGGTTTGCCGGTGGTGCCGGAGGTGTAGACGATGAAGGCCGGTTCGTTTGCCAGGGTATCGGCGCTGGCAAACGCTCTGTCGGGATGCGCGGTCAGCGACTTGAACGAAATCTCGTTCTCGCCGGCGCCGTCGCGGCAGACCACTTGATCGATTAGCCCGCTGGCGCGCAGTTCGCGCACCGCTTCGGCGCGCGCCGCTTCGGTAAAAATTAACTTAGGCTGACACTGTTCCACGATGCTACGTAATTCGCCCGTGGAGAGCAGCGAATTCACCAGCACCGGAACGACGCCGAGTTTCACCGCGGCGAGAAACGCCATGGCGAACTCGGGCGAGTTGCCCATCTTGATCAGCACCAGATCGCCGCGGTTTAGGCCGCGATCGATTAGACCGGTGGCAACGGCGTTCACCTGCTGCAAAAGCGCTTGATAGGTTATCGCTCCATGCTCGCCGACGAGCGCGGCGCGCGGGCCGCAGCCGCGCGCGACCGAGGAGTCGAGTACTTCGATGGCAAGATTGAGTTTTTCAGGCGGGCTTCGATAGCCTGGCCAGGGGATCTTCGCGTCGCTCATAACGCTTTATCTTTTGGTCTTTTTCTTCGCGGCGTTCTGGGACGGAAACGGCCAGCCGGCACTGTAGGGGTCGGTGTAGCGCGCTGGGCGTTTTTCGACGAAGGCGCGCATGCCTTCCTGGCAGTCTTTGGTGCGGGTGATTTCGAGCACCGCTTCGAGCTCCTGTTGATAGCCTTCATCGGTGCGGTTCCAGTTCCAATACAATTTTACCAAGCGCTTGGCTTGACGCACGGAGAGATAAGGGTTGGCGGCGATCTTGCCAGCGAGCGCGAATGCCGCGTTCATCAGTTCGTTGGGCTTGACAACTTCTTCGACCAAGCCGATGCGCAAAGCTTCCTTGGCGTCGATGATTTCGCCGGTGAGAATCATCCGCATGGCGCGGCCGATACCGACGAGCTTGGGCAAGTTGCGCGCGCCGCCGCTTTCCGGCACGAAGCCGGCCGGCACCGCGACTTCGCCGAAGCGGGCTTTGTCCGAGGCGATGCGCATGTCGCAGAGCGTCGCCATTTCCAAACCGACACCGACGGCTGGTCCATTGATCGCGGCGATGGTGGCTTGCGGTAGGTCTTCGAGTTTCTTCATGGCGCTTTGTAAAACTTTGTGGCGCAGATCGTTGAAGAAATACTCAGCCATCTCTTTATACGGCCCGGTGATGCCCATCGATCCTTCAAACGCGCCGAGCACGTCGCCCTCGGATTGCAAATCGCCGCCGGCGCAGAAACCGCGGCCCGCACCGGTGAGGATCACGACTTTGACAATCGAGTTGCGCGCGATCTCGTTGCACAGCGCGTCGAGCTCAAGACGCATGAGCGGGTCGACGGCGTTAAGTTTTTCTGGGCGATTGAGCGTGATGACGCCGATACACGGCTCGCCGGGATTTTGCGGGTTGTCGTGCACCGACCAGGTGAGGGCTTTGTAGTCCATGAGGGGGCTCCTAAGAATTTACTCTCGCAAAGGCGCAAAGACGCCAAGTTCGGAAATTCATAGATTCTTACTTTGCGTCTTGGCGCCTTGGCGAGAAATAATCCGAAACTTCTTCTCTACTTTTCTTTCTGGTGACCGTAGTACGAAGTGTTGACCGCGACTTCATCTGTGCGTTTGCGCTCGCCGGCGATCTTTTCACCGGTGCGCCAAAATTCACCGGCGACGGCGAGCTTGGCTTCGGCGTCCAGTTCAGGATTCCAGTCGCCCAACGAGTAGCCGTACCAGGGCGACTCGGGTTCGAGCTTGGGTAGCTCCAGCCGCTCCCAGAGTTGCCGTGCGCGCTCCATATATTCTTTCTTCGGCAGTGAGATCGGCGGCAAGGTTTCTTTTAGCGTCGCATCCCAGAGCAAACAGGAATCGTCCGCCGAGCCGCGCGCGTCGTGGCGCGGCGCGTGGCCGATATCGGTGCCGCGAATAATCTGCACGTCGCGATGCGGTTGCGAACGGTAACCGAGAGCCCAGAAGACGGCGTCGAGATTATCCGGGTCAATATCCTCGTCGACGGCGATGACGATCTTCGACATCGACGGGCGAAAGGTCACCGCGCCCATCAAGGCGCGCCAGACTTCGGCTGGGCTCGGTTGGCGCATTTGAATGATGGTCAGTTTTTGCGTCGCGGTGAGCGGCTCGTGCAGCATGACGCGAAGGACCGACTTGATGCCCAAAACATTTCTCAAATGATCGAGGTAGAGCGGCTCGTAGGCCATCTTCTTGATCACGCTCGATTCCGACGGAGTTACCTGGCTGATGATCGAGCAGAGAATCGCTTTTTTGCGCCGCGTGATCGCGGTGACTTCCATGTAGGGATTGTACTCTTTCGGATTCACATGACCATGCGACTCGCCAAAGGGCGCTTCGGGTTCGAGCCACTCGGTATTGATCCAACCCTCGATGATGATTTCGCCGTCGGCGGGAACGATCAATGGCACCGTCTTGGCCTTGACGACGCGAATCGGCGCTTTGACCAAGCCGCCGGCGACGGCGAACTCGTCGACATCGTAGTTGAGTTTTTGCGCCGCGACATAGGAGATCGCCGGCACGCCGCCGATACAGAGTGCCGCGGGCATCTTCGCTTTGCGCGCGCGGTACTTTTCCCAGTGAATGTAGATGCCCTGGCCCAATTCCAACGACGGATTGCAACCGACCCTATCGCTCGCTTTGATCATCGCCCGGTAGGTGCCGATGTTGTGGATACCGCTGTCGGGATCTTGGGTGATGAAATGGGCGGCGCTGATATAGGGCGCGTTGTCCCAGCCCGGCGTGGAAATCGGCACCGGAAGCGCATCGAGCCCTTGGCCGGGTACTTGAAGTTGGTCGCCTTGAAACACGACTTCATGCACCGGCGCGGCCGCGGATGGGATTTCCACGGGGGCGATGGGATTTGCCTTCGCTTCGGCCCAGAGTTGATTCACGCTTGCCGGATCGGCGCCCAGGCCGATGCCGTAGATCTGTCGATTCGCCGCCAGAATGCCGATGGCGACCGGGATGTCGTATTGTTTGCCGCGCGCGTCGACCGGATTTTCGAAGAGAAAGGCCTTGCGGTCTTTTTCCTTGATGCCGCCGCGGAATTGCCAGCGCACCAGGGGATGCATTTCCTGATCTTTACAGACCTGTTCTTTGACGCGAATCAGCAAACCTTCGCGTTCGAGTCGCTCTAAATGATCGTGCAGATCGGGATATCTTCGGACGGGAACGGGCGGCAATTTTTTCGCTACCGCTAACTTTTTTTTGGCCATGAGATTTCGCCTGGGTGAGAATTCGTTGACAATTGTCGACACCTTATAACAATCGTTTTTTGCGGTAAAGGCGTGCCGCGAGATTGTAGACGGTTTCTTGCTTTGCTAAACACTGTAGCTAGTTTCACTCATGCGCTTCTCTCCGACACCTTGGTTGATCGCCGGTCTTGCTTTCGTCGTGCTCGGTATCTCGCGCGGCATTCATAGCTCCTTCGGTGTATTCAACGTCGCTTTGCTCGACACCTTCGGCTGGAGCCGGGGCGCCACCGCGGGAATTTTCTCAGTGGTGTTGACCGTCGACGCGCTGCTCTCGCCGGTGGTCGGTTATCTGCTCGACCGCTTCGGCACGAAAAAAATCTCCATCATCGGTTGTCTGACGCTCAGCGCCGGACTGTTTCTCAGCAGCCAAGTGACGGCGCTCTGGCAGCTTTATATCAGCTTCGGTTTGGTGCTGGCGGTGGGCTTCACCTTCACCGGCATGGTGCCGCATATTTTTCTGATCTCCGAATGGTTCTCATCCAATCGCGCCTCGGCCATCGGCATCGTCTACGCCGGCACCGGCGTCGGTATTCTCATCTTGGCGCCGCTCAGCGAATGGCTGATTTCCAGCCACGGCTGGGCGCGCGCCTTCGAGATTTATTCCTTTGTTGTGCTGCTCATGCTGTTGCCGATCGCTTGGCTGTTTTACCTTCCCGGTCCGTTCGGCGAGCAACGGCGGCAACATGGCGAGAAAAAAGCAGTGACCAAACAGTGGACCGCCAAGTTGGCGCTGCAAAGTTTGCAATTCTGGCTGCTGTTTTTCGCGCGCATCTGCGCCGCGTCGGGAACCACGGTGATCGTTACCCACCAAGTCGCCCACGTCGCCGAGGTCGGCTACAGCAAATTGTTGGCGGCGTCGATCTTCGGCTTCGCCGGCATCACTAGCAGCTTCGGTCGAGTCTTCTTTGGCTTTATCGCCGACCGGCTGTCGCGCCAGGGCGCTTACACGCTCAACATCGTCATGACTCTGGTTGGCGTCGGCGCTTTGATGTTGCTGCGCGACGCGACTCATACTTGGCTGCTCTATGTTTACGTGATTTTTTTCGGCCTCGGCTTCGGTTCCCGTGCCGTGATTTTTTCCGCATTGACCGCGGATACTTTTTCCGGCAAAGGGTTCGGCGCGATTCTCGGCTATTCCACGGTGGCCGTCGGCGTCGGCGGCGCGCTGGGTTCTTATTTGGGCGGCGCGTTTTACGATTGGACCGGCAGTTATTTGGTTTCCTTCGGCTTGTCCGCGCTGGTGTTGTCGCTTTCCGATGTCTGTATTTGGCTGGCGTCGATTACTTCAGTGGCCAATTACGACAAGCGGCTTTGGCAACGCGGGGTTTGAAATCGTTCAAACCGTTCGAACCTTTCAAGCGGTTCCATGCTTGCGTTGCCTTGAGGGCGGCGCGGGAAGTTGCTAACTTCACTGCTGGAGAAAACTTATGGATGCTCGGCTGCGAGAGGGCATACGTCTATTTAACGATCGGCAATTTTTTGCCAGCCACGAAATTATCGAGAGCTTTTATCAAGAAACCGAGGCGGTGAATAAACCGTTTCTCGAAGGCTTGATTCAGCTGGCGGCGGGCTTTCGCATGTTCGCCGACTTTGGCGAGACCAAAGCCTCGGTGCGGCTGATATATCAGGCGCTGATCCGCTTCGAAAATTTTCACCCGGCGTTTTTGCAAGTGAAGGTCGCTGAGCTTTGCCAAGCTTCAGAGGCCTGGGCAAAGGCGGCAGAGGCAGCAGATGCGCAACCGGCGATCGCCAACATGCCAAAAATCTCGCTCCAGCGTTTCGGTTTATTTTAATGGCCGATCTGCCCCTCATCGATAAGCTTGAGCGCTTTCTCTCCGGCAACTGGCGCGGCATTAAGCGCGTGCAAGGCGTGCAGGGCGGCGCCCGGGCCTATTTGCTGTCGCTGGTGGCGGCGCGGGCGCGCCGGCCGTTGCTGGTGATCGCTGCGAGCGCCAATCATGCGGAAACTCTTTTCGACGATTTGAGTTTTTTTCTCGGCGAGGAGCGCAACCTGCCGCCGTTTCGCAAGCGTTTACATCTGCTGCCGTCCTGGGAAGTGCTGCCGTTCGAAAATCTCTCGCCCCATCCTGACAACATCGCGGCGCGCTTGGAGGGACTTTACAAGTTGGTCGAGGAGTCGGCGCCGATTCTGATTTCCACGCCGGCGGCGTTGATGCAGAGGGTGATTCCCAAGGATGCGCTCAAGCTTTCGTATCTATATCTGGTCGCCGGCCAGGACTTGCTGCGGGACACCTTGGTCGATCATTTGATTCAATGGGGTTTTCAAAACGTGCCGTTGGTCGAAGAGCGCGGCGACTTTAGCTTGCGCGGCGGCATCGTCGATTTATATTCGCCCGGCTACGGCCGGCCGCTGCGGCTGGAATTTGACGGCGATCGTTTGGAATCGATCCGGGAATTCAGCACGTCGAGCCAGCGCACTGAGCAGCTGTTGGAAGAGATGCTGCTCCTGCCGATGAAAGAGTTTTCGCTCAAGCTCGGCGGTTTGGACGATACGCTGCGCCGGCTCGATCAGCGCGCCATCGATCTGGAAGTCGACCGGCACGAAAAAAATCGTCTGTTCGAATCGATTCGCGAGGGGATTCCCTTTCCCGGCATTGAAAATTTAGCGCCCTATTTTTGTCCGCCGTTAGTTCCGCTGTTCGCTTATCTCCCAGCCAACACTCTCGTCTGGCTCGACGGCGCCGACCGAGTGGAAGCGGAGAGCGAGCGCTTCGGCCAATTGGCCTGGGATCGTTATGAGCGCGCTAAAGAAGATCGTCGCTTGGTGCCCGCCGTCGAGCAGCTTTATCTCAATGAGCATGAATGGCGCGCCACGCTGGAAGTTTTCTCGCAAGTTCACGGCGAGGCCCTCAACATCATGGCGGCTTCGGACAAGGCGTTGGAAACGACGTTGACGGTAAAGTCGTTTCTCACCACCGACGTGCGTTTAGAAACCGCGCTGCAAGGTAAGGACGCGTCGTTAGCGCCGCTGGTGGAAAAACTCAAAGGCTGGCGCGGCGAACAGGTGATCTTCGTGGCGCCGACCAAGGGCGACGCCACTCGGCTGCGCGAACTGTTGGGCAATCACGAGCTGCCCTGCGCGCTGATCGACGAGCCTGACGTCTCCATCGATAGTTTGCTCACGCGCGCCGATTTGCCGCGAGCGATCGTGCGCGGCCATTTGAATCAAGGCTTTCGCCTCGCCGATGAGTCATTGGTGTTTCTCACTTTCGATGAGATCTTCGGCACGCGCAAACGCCAGCCGACCGCGGCCCAGACGAAAAATCATCCGAGCCATTTTCTCACCAGCTTGAGCGAACTCAAGCAGAACGATTATGTCGTCCACTTGGATCACGGCATCGGTGTCTATCGCGGTTTAAAATTTCTCACCGTGGCCGGCATCGGCGGCGAGTTTCTCCATCTCGAATACGAAGCCGGCGACCGGCTCTATTTACCCGTCGACCGCATCAACATGGTGCAGAAATATATCGGCGGCGACGGCGCCCAGCCGGCGCTCGATCGATTGGGCGGCACTTCATGGGAAAAGGTCAAAGCCAAAGCGAAAAAAGCGATCCTCGCCATGGCCGAAGAATTGGTCCAGCTTTACGCCCTGCGCGAAGCGCGCGCCGGCACCGGCTTTGCGCCGCCGGATAATTTGTACAAAGAATTCGAAGCCGCCTTCGAATTCGAAGAGACCGCCGATCAGCAGCGCGCCATCGACGACACGCTGGAAAGCATGCAAGCGAAAAAACCCATGGACCGTTTGGTCTGCGGCGACGTCGGTTACGGCAAGACCGAAGTGGCCATGCGCGCGGCGTTTCTCGCCGTCGAAGGCGGCAAGCAGGTGGCCGTGTTGGCGCCGACGACGATTCTCGCCCAGCAGCATTTGCAAACCTTTCGCCACCGCTTTCGCAATCATCCGGTGCGCATCGAAATGGTCAGCCGCTTTTTGACGACCAAAGAGGTTGCTCAGGTTTTGCAAGACGCGGCCAAGGGCAGCGTCGACATCGTCATCGGTACGCACCGTTTGCTGCAAAAGGATGTCGAGTTCAAAGATTTAGGTCTAGTGATCATCGACGAGGAGCATCGTTTCGGCGTGGTGCACAAAGAGCGGCTCAAAAAAATGCGCCAGCTGGTCGACGTTCTCAGTCTCACGGCGACGCCGATTCCGCGCACGCTGCATATGTCGCTGGTCGGCATTCGCGATTTGAGCATCATCGAAACCCCGCCGGTGGATCGTTTGGCGATTCAAACCTACGTCACGCGCTACGACGACCGGGTGATCCGCGACGCGATACTTCGGGAGATTGACCGCGGCGGGCAGGTTTTCTTCTTGCACAACCGGGTGGAAACCATCGACCGCTTGGCGTTGAAACTCAGCGAGTTGATTCCCGAGGCGAAAATGTCGGTGGGCCATGGCCAAATGCGACCCAAGGAGTTGGAGAAAGTCATGGTCGATTTTCTCGAGAACAAGACCCAGGTCTTGGTCTGCTCGGCGATCATCGAATCCGGTCTCGACTTTCCCAACGCCAACACGATCATTATTAACCGCGCCGATCAGTTCGGGCTGGCGCAGCTCTATCAACTGCGCGGCCGGGTCGGCCGCTCCCATCGCCATGCCTTCGCTTATTTGCTGATTCCCGGCGAGAAGGCGATCACGCCGGACGCCGAGCGGCGCTTGCGCGCGCTCCAAGAAATCGACGGGCTCGGCGGCGGCTTCAAGCTCGCTTTGCATGATTTGGAAATCCGCGGCGCCGGCAATCTGCTCGGCGACCAACAGTCGGGGCAAATCACCGCGGTGGGGTTCGAACTTTACACCGAGATGATGGAAAAAGCCGTGCAGGAGTTGAAAGGCGAAGAGGTTCTGCCCGAAGTGGATCCGGAAATTCGCCTGGGCATCTCGGCCTATTTCCCCGATCGATATATTCCCGACGCCAATCAGCGCTTGTACTTTTACAAACGGTTGGCGAGCTTGCGCAATGTCTTAGAGTTGGCAGAACTCAAGGCCGAGATCCAAGATCGCTTCGGACCTTATATCGATGTGGTCGAGAATTTATTTCTGGTCATGAATCTGCGCCGGGTCTTGAAAGAATTCTTGGTCCAGCAGATCAGCGTGTCCGACGGCAAAGTGTTTTTGCTGTTTCATTCCGAATCGCCGGTGAAAGTGGAAAAGCTTCTAGAATTGATCCGCAAGCAGAAAAATCGCTTTCGTCTGGCGCCGGACGGCCGGCTTTCTTTCATGCCGAAGAACCGGGAATGGAGTGCATTGATGGATGAAGTGGCCGAGCTGCTGCACGCGATCCAAGAAATTCCCACGCCGAAAGGCGATACGGTTACAGTCCAGGCGAATACGATCCAAGCTTAAGTGCGATGAGGTCTCACCACAGAGGTGACAGAGCCGGAGATTCGGATTAGGAATTGTCGGGGCCACCCCGCGTGGTCGCCCTTCCGATAATCGGAGGTGTGGCAAGGTTTGGATTTTCCCTAGCGGTATGGTAGCAGTTTTCCCATGTGGACGGCCTTTGCCAGAAGCTTGCTTATGCGGCGGTCAATAATTTCTCCGGCGATTGTTCTTCTCGGGGTTCTGGTGCCGTTTCATGGCGCCCGCGGCGCGGTGATCGAGCAATTGATCGCGGTGATCGACGGCGAACCTTTCACGCTGACCAATATCAACCGCTATGCCAAGGAAAAACTCAAGCGCGGCTTTCCGACCGGCGATCTGAACCAGATCAACAGTGCCGACCGCGAGGCATTGGAACAATTCATCACCGATAAATTGCTCGAAGCGGAAGCGCGCGAAGGCGGCATCAACGTAGGCGAAGAAGATGTCAATAATTACATCGCCCAGGTAAAGACGACCAATCGGCTTACCGACGAGGATCTAAAGACCGCCCTGAGCCGGGAAGGACAGACTTTGGCGAGCTACCGGGCGTCGGTTAAGTCCGAGATGGAAAAATCGGAAATTCTCGACCGCCAGGTGCGCCGCAAGGTCAACATCACCGACGAGGATGTCGAACGTTACTATAAGCAAAACCAGAAAAATTACCGCGGCGACGAGCGCGCGCGAATTCGCCATATTCTTTTCTCGTTGCCTGAAAACGCCGCGTCCGACCGCGTCCAAGGCGCCACCGACAAGGCCCTGGAGCTGTACAAGAAAATTTCCGCCGGCGAAGACTTCGCCGCGCTGGCGCGAGAACATTCCGAGGGCGCGGGCCGCGCCGACGGCGGCGACATCGGTTGGGTCAAGCGCGGTACATTGATATCGGGTCTGGAAGAGATCGCTTTTGAAAAGCTCGCAGTCGGCAAGGTGAGCGAGCCTTTTCGCACCAGCATGGGCTTGCATATCGTCAAGTTGGAAGCGCGCGAGTCGGGCGCGGTATTGCCGCTCAGCACGGTGGCGCCGCGCATCAAACAAGAGCTGCTGAACAAAGCTTTAGAAGAGCGCTTCGCCCAGTGGCTCAAGACCGATCTCCGCCGCAAACATCGCGTCGATCTCAAAGTCGCGGGTGTCGTGTTCAAGCCGGAAGATTCGAAAGAGGGCACGGTCAATGCTCTGATTGCCAAATCCAATCGCCCCGCGCGCAGCGAAAATCGCACGGCGCTCAGCTATCTCAATCCATTCTCTTACATCGTCAAAGAAACTCCCTTCGAAGAGCAAGATTCGCAGAGTCCGCTGGTGGGCAAGAGTGTGGTGAGTTTTTTCGGTGTGCCGCTGTTTGTCACCGATGCGCCAGAAGACACGCCGGATATTTTGACGCCACCGCCGCCAGACGGCGGCAAAGGGGTTTTCTCGACGATTATCGACTCGATCAATCCGTTCTCGGCAAAAAAACCCTAGTGTCCCTTGCCTGAGATTTGGCAAGCGGCGATAATGAGCGAACTCATTGTTGAGCTTGCTCATTTTCATGTCTAACAAACCGATTATTGCCGTCACCATGGGCGATCCCGTAGGGATCGGCCCGGAAATTATTATAAAAGCGCTGGCCGATCCGGCGATCAGGAAAGCCGCTAGGCTGTTGATCCTCGGCGACTGGGGCGTGCTGCAGCGGGCGCGCAAGAACAACTCTCCGGAGCTGATTTGTTGGCAGCCGGGGCAACGGCTGTTGCCGCTGCTCAATCAATCCCACGCCATCGTGGTTTGTTCCTTGTCGGCGTTGTCGGCGAAAGAGTCGCGGCCGGCCAAACCGACGAAAGCGGCGGGCCACGCCGCCTTCAGTTACATTCGCGTCGCGGCCAAGTTGGCGCTCTCGCAAGTCGCCGACGCCATCGCCACGGCACCGATCAGCAAACATAGCTTGATCGACGCCGGCTACAATTATCCCGGCCACACCGAACTGTTCGCTGAGCTGAGCGCTACGGCGGAGTGCCGCATGATGCTGATCGGCGATAAGCTTCGGGTCGTGCCGGTGACCGGACATATTGCATTTGCCAAAGTGCCGCGCAGCTTAAATCGCGAAAATATTCAAAGCACGTTGGAGTTGACCCAACGTAGTTTGAAAAATTATTTCGCCATCGCCCGGCCGCGCATCGCCGTGGCCGCGCTCAATCCCCACGGCGGCGAGCAAGGCATCTTTGGCGATGAGGAAATTGAAATCATCACGCCGGCGATCAATGCGGCGCGCAAAAAAGGCGTCGGCGCCTTCGGGCCGTATCCGGCGGACAGTTTGTTTTATCACGCGGCGCGCGGCGACTACGACGCGGTGGTGTGCATGTATCACGATCAAGGTTTGATTCCGCTCAAGCTGCATCATTTTTACGGCGGCGTAGCGCTGACCTTGGGGCCGCCGTTTATTCGCACTTCCGTCGATCACGGCACGGCTTACGATATCGCCGGCAAAGGCAAAGCGGATGAAACCAGCATGACCCAAGCGATTCTCCTGGCGGCGCGCTTGGCGCGACAGCGAGGCGGGCGGAGAAAGAAATGAACCCAGCGGTGTTTCGCGAATACGACATCCGTGGTTTGGCGGAGATCGACTTCGACAATGATTTCGCTTTACTGCTCGGCAAAGTGCACGGCACGGCGATCGTCGAAAAGGGCGGCAGGCGGGTTAGCGTTGGACGCGACGTGCGGGCGACTTCCGATGCTTATGCCGAAGCGGTGATCGCCGGTCTGGCTTGGGCTGGATTGCATGTCTATGATCTCGGCGTTTGTCCGTCGCCGCTGCTGTACTTTTCTTTGTTCCATCTCGACCTCGACGGCGGCATACAAATCACCGCCAGCCATAATGCGGCGGAGTACAACGGCTTTAAAATCTGTCTGGGCAAAGACACTATTTACGGCGAACAGATTCAAGAGCTTTGTGGTCGGATGGAACGCGAAGTTTTTTCCGCGAATACCGGCGGCAAAGTCGAGCGCTACGAAATTATTCCTCCCTATCATAAACATTTGCTCGCTGACGTGGCCAAACTTTCAAGGCCGTTGAAAGTCGTCGTCGACGCCGGCAGCGGCGTTGGCGGACCGGTGGCGCCGCCGATTTTTCGCGACCTCGGCTGTACGGTTTGGGAGATCGCCTGCACGCCGGACGGCAGTTTTCCGTTTCATCATCCCGATCCGACGCTGCCGGAAAATTTGCAGCTGCTGATCGCTAAAGTGCGTGAAGTGAACGCCGATCTCGGCATCGCCTACGACGGCGACGCCGACCGCATCGGCGCGGTGGATGAGCAGGGTAATATTCTTTGGGGCGACGAACTCTTGATATTGTTCGCCCGCGACATGCTCAAACGGAATCCCGGCGCAACGGTGATCTCCGAAGTGAAATGTTCGCAGCGGCTCTATGACGACATCGCCAAGCATGGCGGCAAGCCGATCATGTGGAAGGCCGGCCATTCCTTGCTCAAAGCCAAAATGAAAGAGAGCCAGGCGTTGTTGGCCGGTGAAATGACCGGCCATATCTTTTTCAAAGAACGCTACTTCGGTTACGACGACGCGATCTATGCGTCGTTACGGTTGTTGGAAATTCTCGCCAACGCCAACCAGCCATTGTCGGCGTTACTCACCGACTTGCCGAAAAGCGTGTCGACGCCGGAACTGCGGGTCGAATGTCCGGACGATCAAAAATTTCTCATCGCCGAACGCGCCACCGCCTACTTTCGCCAGCACTACAATGTCATCGACGTCGACGGCGTGCGCGTGCAATTCGCCGAGGGTTGGGGGCTGATTCGCGCTTCCAACACGCAGCCAGCACTGGTGCTCCGCATCGAAGCTCAATCCCAAGCCAAGCTTGAAGAATACCGCGCCTTGATCGACGCCAAACTCAGAGACTTCGCCCAGCAATCGTAATGCCGATGGCCGGCAAGATCGTCGTCACAGGCGCGCGGGTTCACAATCTCAAGAATATCGATCTGGAGATTCCCCGCGACCGCTTGGTCGTCATCACCGGCGTTTCCGGTTCGGGAAAATCTTCTCTGGCATTCGACACGCTCTACGCCGAGGGCCAGCGCCGTTATCTCGAATCCCTCGGCGCCGACGCGCGCCAGTTGCTCAAGCAACTGGCCAAACCCGATGTCGATCAAATCGCCGGACTTTCCCCGGCCATCGCCATCCAGCAAAAGGTTGGCGTGGCCAATCCTCGTTCCACCGTCGGCACGTTGACCGATATTTACGATTTTCTCCGGCTCTTGTTGGCGCGGATTGGCGAACCGTTTTGCGTCAGCTGCGGCGGCGCGATTCAATCACACACTATCGCGCAGATCGTCGATCAGCTGCTGGAGCTGCCGGCGCAAACCCGAATTATTGTTCTGGCGCCGTTGGAATTTCTCCGCGCCGCCGACTCGGCCCAGGGCTTACGCGAACTCAGTCGCCAGGGTTTCGCTCGCGTCATGGTCGATGGCCAGATGCATGAGTTGAGCGGTGAGATTCCTGACGTGGTCAAACGCGCCAATCAACTCGATCTGGTGGTGGATCGCTTGGTTCTGCGCGAGGGAGTTGCCAAGCGGCTGGCCGATTCGTTGGAGGTCGCTGCGCGGGCGGGCAAAGAGATTATCAAAATCGCGATTCTCGGTGCGAGTGAAAATGAGCCGCCGCGCTATTTGCGCTTTAGCCAAAAATTAGTTTGCCTTCAGTGCGGCGCGCCGGCCCTCGAAGTGACGCCGAGTTTGTTTTCCTTCAACAGCCCCCAGGGTGCATGCCCGAGCTGCCACGGGTTAGGCATTAAATCCACCAGCACAAAGTCGCTGGGAGAGCGCGCGCCGTGCAAAGCTTGCCACGGCAGCCGACTCGGTAAAGAGAGCTTGACCGTACGTCTCGGCGGCAAGAACATTGCCGAGCTGGCGGCGCTTTCGGTGCGTGAGCTGGGAGAATTTTTCACCGCACTTGAACTTGCCGGCGAACGCCAAGTGATCGGCCAAAAACTTATCGCCGAGATCTCGAACCGGCTAACTTGTTTGGTGCGATTGGGACTCGACTATTTGAGTTTGGATCGTAGCGCGCCGACGCTTTCGGGCGGCGAGGCGCAGCGCGTGCGATTGGCGACGCAGATGGGCGCCAGTTTGGCCGGCGTGCTTTATATTCTCGACGAGCCGAGTATCGGTTTGCATCAAAAAGATAATCAGAAGCTGATCGAAATTCTTTTTCGCCTGCGCGACAGCGGCAACTCGGTCATCGTCGTCGAGCATGATCCGGAAACGATATTGGCCGCCGACTACGTTGTCGACATCGGACCCGGCGCCGGCGTCCATGGCGGCAACCTGGTCGCATCCGGCACGCCGGCGAAATTGCTCGCCGATCCGCGTTCTCTCACCGGCCGTTATTTATCCGGTGTGGAAAAGATCGCGCTGCCGCAGTCAAGGCGCCAAGGCGCGTCCATGCTGCGGCTGAAAAATATTTCGGCACGCAATCTAAAAAATCTCACCGTGGCAATTCCCACCGGCGCTATGACCTGCGTTACCGGTGTTTCCGGCGCCGGTAAGAGCACGCTGTTGATGGAAGTGTTGCGCGACGGCGTCGCCCAGCGCTTACAGCGCCGCGGCGGCAAAGTTCGCGGCGCGAGCGAGATTTCCGGTTGGGAAAATTTCGACCGGGTGATCGCCATCGATCAAGGCGCCATCGGGCGCACGCCGCGCTCCAACCCAGCGACCTTCGTCGGACTCTACGATCATCTGCGCGAGCTCTTCGCAAAGCTGCCGGAAGCGCGTGCGCGCGGTTACCAAGCTGAGCGGTTTTCGTTCAACCTGCGCGGCGGCCGCTGCGCGGCCTGCCAAGGCGACGGTGTGACGCGCGTCGAGCTGGGATTTTTGCCCGAGCTGTGGGTGACCTGCGAAGTGTGCCGCGGCCGGCGTTACAACCGCGAGACTTTGGAAGTGAAGTACAAAGGGCTGAGCATCGCCGATGTGCTCGATCTGACCGTCGATCAAGCGCTGGAGTTGCTCAACAGTATTCCACCGATTCATGACCGGCTGCGCACGTTGCGCGATGTCGGTTTGGGCTATTTGCATCTCGGCCAGTCGGCGACCACGCTGTCCGGCGGCGAGGCTCAGCGGGTTAAGTTGGCTCGCGAGCTGGCGCGCAGGTCGACGGGGAGGTCGCTTTATATTCTCGATGAGCCGACCACCGGTTTGCATTTCGCCGACGTCAACAAACTACTGGAACTGCTCAATCGCTTGGTCGAGCTCGGCAACACCATGGTTATCGTTGAACATAACCTCGATGTGATCAAATGCGCCGATCACGTCATCGACCTCGGACCTGAAGGCGGCGCCAAGGGTGGAGAAGTGCTCGCTCAGGGAACGCCGGAGGAGATCGCCCGCGTTACTGCATCCGCCACTGGAGGCTACTTGAAGGCAGCGCTGAGCAACCCGGCAACATAGCTTTTCTGGCGCCAAATCGTCTATTGACTCAAACCATGCACTTGGTTACCTTCATATCAGACTGATTCAGTCTGTGATTGAGAATTTAAAGGACATGGCAGTGCAGACACCGATCTATTTGGACAACCATGCGACCACGCCAGTGGACCCGCGGGTGTTGGAGGCGATGCTGCCGTATTTCACCGACAAGTTCGGTAACGCGGCGAGCAAGAGCCACGCCTATGGCTGGGAAGCCGAAGCGGCGGTCGACAGCGCCCGTGAGCAGATCGCCAAGTTGATCGGTGCGTCGGCGAAAGAGATCGTCATCACCAGCGGCGCCACTGAGTCCGACAATCTGGCGATCAAAGGCGTCGCCGAAGCCTATCGCGATAAAGGCAACCACATCGTCACCTGCGTGACCGAACACAAGGCGGTGCTCGACAGCTGCAAGGTTTTGCAGAAACATGGCTATGACGTAACCTACTTGCCGGTGCGCTCGGACGGTCTGATCGACATGGAGCGGCTCAAAGCGGCGCTTACCGACAAGACGATTCTTATCTCGATCATGGCGGCGAACAACGAGATCGGCACGATCAATCCAGTCAAAGAGATCGGCCGGCTGGCCAAAGAAAAAAATATTTTGTTTCACACCGACGCAACCCAAGGCGTCGGCAAGGTGCCGATCAACGTCGAGGCGATGGGCATCGATTTATTGTCCCTGACGTCGCATAAAATGTACGGGCCCAAGGGCGTCGGCGCGCTCTACGTGCGCTCGACCAAGCCGAGAGTTAAATTGACGCCAAGCATCGACGGCGGCGGCCATGAGCGCGGCATGCGCTCGGGAACTTTGAATGTTCCCGGCATCGTCGGTTTGGGCAAAGCCTGTGAGATTTCGCAAAAAGAAATGAGCGCGGAAGGCGAGCGGCTGATCGCGCTGCGCGAGCGGCTGAAAGATGGCATTCTCGCCGAGCTCGATGAGGTTTACTTGAACGGCCATGCGGTGGAGCGGCTGCCGGGTAATTTGAACGTGAGCTTCGCCGACATAGAAGGCGAATCTCTGCTGATGGGCTTGAAAGAGATCGCTGTTTCGACCGGTTCGGCGTGCACCTCGGCGAGCTTGGAGCCGTCCTACGTTTTGAAAGCGCTCGGTTTGGCCGATGAGTTGGCCTACAGCGCGATTCGTTTCGGTTTGGGACGGTTCACGACCGCGGAAGAAATTGATTTTACGATTCAGCGCGTCGTCGAAGAGGTGCGGCGGCTACGAGAGATTTCGCCGCGCTATAAAGCAAGAATGGCCAAGCAGCAGAAACGAGCGGGATAAATAGGAGCGGCATTATGGCGATGGGAGTGAGTGTCACTGAGCGGGCGGCGGCGCGGATCAAAGAATTGATCAGCGCCGAGAGTCGCGACGGCCAGGGCTTGCGCGTCAAAGTCGTCGGCGGCGGCTGCTCGGGGCTGCAGTACAAAGTTGATTTGGATTTGCCTAAAGGCAGCGACAAGGTTTTCGAAAAAGACGGCGCCAAGGTGTTGGTCGATATGAAAAGTTTACTTTATCTGACCGGCACGGAGCTCGATTACAAGGATGAGCTGATGCAGTCGGGCTTCGTGTTTCAAAACCCCAACGTCAAAAAAGCCTGCGGCTGCGGTGCGTCGTTTACGGTTTAAGTTAGGATTACCAGATGGCAACACAAACAGTCGAAGAACTCGCCGGTCGCGAATACCAGTATGGTTTTGTCACCGACATCGAAGCGGACACGGTTGCGCCGGGATTGAACGAAGATGTCATCCGGCTAATTTCGGCGAAGAAAAACGAGCCGGAGTTTATGCTCGAATGGCGCCTCAAAGCGTATCGTCACTGGACGAAGTTGGAAAAATCCCAAGCCGAACCCACTTGGGCTAAGGTGCACTATCCGCCCATCGACTACCAAGCGATTCGCTATTACTCGGCGCCGAAAAACAAAAACGACGGACCTAAGAGTTTGGAAGAAGTCGATCCCGAATTGCTCAAGACCTACGCCAAGCTGGGCATTCCGCTGATGGAGCAAGAGCGGCTCGCCGGGGTCGCCGTCGACGCGGTGTTCGACAGCGTCTCGGTGGCGACGACGTTTAAGGGCAAGCTCGCCGAGCTGGGAATTTTTTTCGGCTCATTTTCAGAAGCGGTGCACGACCATCCCGAGTTGGTGCAGAAATATCTCGGCTCGGTGGTGCCCTATAGCGACAATTTTTTCGCCGCGCTCAACGCCGCGGTTTTCAGCGACGGCTCTTTTTGTTACATTCCCAAAGGCGTGCGCTGTCCGATGGAGCTGTCGACTTATTTCCGCATCAACGCCGCCGACACCGGCCAGTTCGAGCGCACCTTGATCGTCGCCGACGAGGGCGCGGTGGTAAGCTACCTCGAAGGCTGCACCGCGCCGATGCGCGATAAGAATCAATTGCACGCCGCGGTGGTCGAGCTGGTGGCGCACAAAGATGCGCAGATCAAATATTCCACCGTGCAGAACTGGTATCCCGGCGACAAGGAAGGCAAGGGCGGCATTTATAACTTCGTCACCAAGCGCGGCAAGTGTTTGGGCGAGCGCTCGAAGATTTCCTGGACGCAAGTAGAGACCGGCTCGGCGATCACCTGGAAATATCCAAGCTGCATTTTGCAGGGAGACGATTCGGTGGGCGAATTTTATTCCGTGGCGCTGACCAACAATTATCAGCAGGCCGACACCGGCACCAAGATGATTCATATCGGCAAGAACACCAAGAGCACGATCATTTCCAAAGGCATTTCCGCCGGCCACGGCCAAAATACCTATCGCGGCTTGGTGAAGATCATGAAAGGCGCCAGCGGCGCGCGCAACTATTCGCAGTGCGATTCGTTATTGCTGGGCGACAAGTGCGGCGCGCATACGTTCCCGTATCTGGAAGTGCTCAACAATGCTTCGCAGGTCGAGCATGAAGCGTCGACTTCGAAGATCGGCGAGGATCAGCTGTTCTACTGCCGCCAGCGCGGCATCTCGACTGAAGACGCGGTCAACATGATCGTCAACGGTTTTTGTAAGCAGGTATTCAAAGAGCTGCCCATGGAGTTTGCGGTCGAGGCGCAAAAATTATTGGGCGTCAGTCTTGAAGGCAGCGTGGGGTAAGACAATTTTTAGTTCTTAGTGTTTAGTTGTGAGTTGCATGCAAATTTATTTCGATAATAACGCGACCACGAAAGTGCTGCCGGAAGTTGCCGAGGCGATGCTGCCGTTTTACACCGAGCATTATGGCAATCCTTCGAGCATTCACCGTTTTGGCAGCGCGGTGGGCGACCAGATCGCTCATGCGCGAGATCAAGTCGCGGCGCTACTCGGCGCGGCGGATCCAATTGAAGTGATTTTTACCAGCTGCGGCACCGAAGGGGACAACGCGGCGATTCGCGCCATGCTCGAAGCGCGGCCGGACAAACGCCATATCGTCACGACCAAAGTCGAACATTCCGCCGTGCTCGGTTTGTGCCAGCATTTAGAGAAAAAAGGCTACCGGGTCACTTGGCTGAGCGTCGATCAAGAGGGCGCGCTGGATTTGGACGAGCTTGCTAGCGCGTTGACCGATGACACCGCGCTGGTCTCGATCATGTGGGCGAACAACGAGACCGGGGTGATTTTTCCGATTGAAAAGATCGGTGCCATGGCGCGTGCCAAGGGAATTCCATTTCACGTCGATGCGGTCCAAGCCGCCGGCAAAATTCCCATGCACGTCAGCGAGCTGCCGATCGATCTGTTGACCATCTCCGGCCACAAGTTTCACGCGCCCAAGGGCGTCGGCGCTTTGTACGTTCGCCGGGGCATCACCTTCCCGCCGTTTCTAATCGGCGGCCATCAGGAAAAAAATCGCCGCGCCGGCACCGAAAATGTCGCGAGCATTATTGCCATGGGCAAAGCCGCGGAGGTCGCGCTGCCGCGCATCGCCGCCGACGCTGCTTACGTTGCCACGTTGCGCGATCGCTTGCAGGCTTTGTTGCTCGCTTCTTGTCCGGAGAGCCGAGTCAATGGCGGCAAAGAAACGCGCTTGCCGAACACGCTCAATATCAGTTTTCGTTATCTCGAAGGCGAGTCGATTCTGGTCTTGCTCGATCAGCAAGGGATTTGCGCTTCCACCGGCTCCGCCTGCACCGCCGGTTCTGCCGAGCCGTCCCATGTGCTCCGCGCCATGGCCGTGCCGGCGGACTGGCTTCAAGGCGCGGTGCGTTTTAGCTTGAGCCAATTTAATACTCAGGATGAAGTTAGTTTCGTGAACGAAAAGGTGCCCGCCATCGTCCAACGCTTACAAGGGTTTTCGGCGTTGGGCCGGCTGGCAAACAAGCCCCAGCCGCAAATCGAACGGGGCGCGACGGCAGCCACCCATGGGGTGAGGGAGTAAGAATATGGCGCTCATGCAAAATCCGCGGCGGGTGGATTACGGTTTGCGCGCGGTTATTTACCTTTCCGACCAGGAGCCCGAGAAATGCTGCGCCATCGGTGAGATCGCCAGCAAACAAGGCGTGCCGAGAAAGTTTTTGGAAAAGATCATCCAGGATTTGGTGCGCGGCGGATTGTTGAAATCGAAGCGCGGATCTGCGGGCGGTTACCTTTTGGCGCGGGCGGCGGAAGAGATTTCTTTTTGCGACGTGATCGAAGCGCTCGAAGGTCCGATCGCGGTGAACGCCTGCATCGACCAGCATCTCGGCTGCGATCAAATGCCGCGCTGCACGATGATCGGGGTGTGGAGCGAAGTGCAAAATAGAGTCATGGAAGTGCTCAGCCGGACGACCATCGCCGGACTACGGCGGTTGCCTTGCCGGGAAATTATCGGCTCCTCTTCTCTTTCGAGTGCGGCGTGACTGGGATCACCGTTTGGCGGTTAATCCCCAGATCAAGCTGCGCCCTAACGGGATGGATTTTATGGCGTACGATTCGGGACTAAGTATGGAAGAGCGAGTGTCATCATTGTTTCAGCCGGATACTTTGTTGCCAGATCAGTATCTCGACACCTTTCGGCGCAAGGTGCACTTGGAACCGGAAAAGAAGCTGCTGTTGGCGATCCTCGAAGACGCCATCGCCTGCTATCAAAAATATGTTTTCGCCACAGAGGCCAAAGGCAAGGCGCTGTTTCGCGAGACCGAAGATTGGGTAGCGAAAAAAGGCGCGGACGCGGTTTTCGCTTTCGACAGCGTTTGCGAGATGCTCGAATTCGATCCGGCGTACCTGCGGCGCGGCCTGGCGGAGTGGAAAAGCAACGCGCTAGCGCAGCGTAATCAAGCGAGAGTTTTTCAGTTGGCGCCCCGGCTTAAGAAAAGCCGCGGCAACGTCGCGATGGCACGGCCGCGCCAGCCAGGGCGGCGCTTCAAGCGCGTGGTGAATCGTTAACGCACCGCGGCCTATTATCAGTTCGCGGCAACGCTGCCACGTGCATGCATCCGCTGTGTATGCGTTCCACTTATTGCCGACCTTGAAAAGCTTTGCGATCGAATTCATAAATAACTCATGGCTATTTTCGGACGCCGCTCGGCGCTAGGACAGCTGCTTTACGAATGGCGTTACCGCGCCGGCGAATACGCCTTACGCGGTTTCATCGGCTTCCTGCCTTTGGTCCCCCTTCGGGTGATGACATCGATCACTTCGTCGCTGGCTTGGTGTGCGTTCCAATTCATGCCTGGCTATCGTGAGCGCATGGAGAAAAACGTGGGCGCTGCCATGGGCGAGGAATTTCCCAGCGTTGAGGCGCGCAAAGAATTAGTATGGCAAGCCTGGCATAACTTTGCCCGCACGGTGTTCGATACCACTATGTTGATGCACCTCTCCAAGGAAAAAATCATCGCCATGGTGGCGGTGGAAGGGGAGGACGAGCTACGACGCGCGTTGGAAAAGGGCAAGGGCGTGCTCGCCTTGAGCGCGCACTTGGGCAGCTTCACGATGCTCTGCGCGCGTCTGGCGGCGGACGGTTATCCTTTCAGCGTGGTGGTGAAACATCCCAGACATCAACGCTTCGCGAAATTGACCGACGATTATCGCGCCCAAGTGGGCATTCACACGATCCCCGCCAAGCCGCGTCGTGAAGCGGTGCGCGGCATTCTCAAGGCGCTGCGCAATAATCGCGTCGTTTTGGTGATCGCCGATGAATTCAAATCAGGCGACCAGCTGGTGGATTTTTTCGGCATGAAAATACCGGCGCCGCGCGGCCCGGCGACCTTGGCGCTGCGCACCGGCGCGGTAACCTTGCCGATGTTCGCCACCCGCCAGCCCGACGATTCGTTGCTGCTATCGATCGACGCTCCCATCGATCCGGTGCTGGGCGAAGATATGGAGGCCGGCGTTGCGGCGACCACCGCCGTTTACACCCGCTGCCTCGAGCAGGCGATTCGCCGTTATCCGGCCCAGTGGAATTGGCTCGGCTTGCCTGAACGGGATGGAAAACCATCGCGCGCGACGATGGTACGGCTTGAAAAAGAAGCGCGCAAAGCCAGCGCGGCGCAAGGTCAGAGTGAAATAAGAAAAACCGGCACGGCGTCTTGAGCCGTCACAGCTTCGAATCGAATCCCGGATTTAGAATCGGTTTGTGCTCGGCCGCTTCGAGATAACGCATGAAGCGATATTTGTTCTCGATCTCGTCGAGCTTGAGCGGCGGCAAGTCTTTGGGCTGGCCGGGATCGACTTTGACGGCGATCAACGTCAGCTCATTTTTTTCCCAGGCGCGTTGGAACGCGGCGCGAAATTCTTCCCGCGATTGAACCCACCGAGCATTTCCATATCCCGCGCCTTTGGCGAGGGCCACCGCATCGCAGTTTCGCGACGCGGTCACGGTGCCGCCGGAGGCTTCATAGATTTCATTGTCGAACAGCAGATGAATCAGATTGCCGGGGTTTTGCCGGGCGATGGTCGGCAGGCCGCAGAGGTTCATGAGAAACGCGCCGTCGCCGTCGATGGCGATGACTTTACGCTGCGGCAGCGCGATGGCTAAGCCGGCGGCGATGGATGACACAAGTCCAAGAGTGCGGGTTTTGAGATTTCCGTCGCTCGGCCGCATTGCGCACCATTCACGTGTCGCCCAGCCGGTGGAAACGCAGAGCGCGTCCTTGGCGTAGCCGGCGATCTCTTTTAAATAATCATAACGCTGCATTATTTTACTCCGAGGACGCTTTTGGTCAGCAGCACGGCCACCGGTTTCTTCGAATCGTCGGCGAGGATCTGCGCGCCGACGAGGATTTCGTCAATCTCTTCGGTTTTGCGCAGGACGTAGCTGCGAAAGCCCAGCGCTTGGAGCACCGGTTCGGTGACCGCGCCCAACGTGGTAAAGCCGCGGTCGCCGATATCGCCGGCGTAGTAGATCAGCATGAGAATGGGGATTTGCAATTGCAACGAGGTGGTCGTCAGTGCGTTGCAGCTGTTCAAAAAGCCGGCGTTCTGCATGATGATCGCGGTCTTCTTCCCAGCCAGATAGGCGCCGGCGCATATGCCGATGCCTTCTTCCTCGCGGCAAAGCGGCACATGTTTCAGCTCTTTATCCGTCTCCACGGCGCGGATCACTTCGAGCATCTTCTCATCCGGCAGGGTGGCGACGAAATCGATGCCGGCTTTCTTCAGTCCGGCGACGATGCGCGCGGCGGCGATTTGCGGTTCTGCAGCGGTCATTTTCAGTCCTATTCAGCGGCTAAAGAATTTCTCTCCAGCTTTGCTCCTTGATTTGTCGACGACAATTAGCGCTACTGTGAATCGATCAGGATTGTCAAGGCGGCGTGGCGTTGGAGATTTGATGGGCAACGCCCTTGACAGCTTCATGGCAAGTTTATAGTGATCGTGCAAACCCGATGACGGAAAACGAAGTAAAAGTCAGTAAGCTCCATGTTTGGGTCGGCGTCGAAGACCGCATCGCGCGGCTCGGTCTGACCAACTATATTCAAGGCGCCCTGGGCGCGGTGATCTCGGTGGAACTGCCGGACATCGGCGACAAGATCGAGGAAGGCGAAATCTTCGCCGAGATCGAGTCGGTGTCGACGGTGCACGAGCTGGTCGCGCCGATTTCCGGCACGGTGCTTTCCGTCAACCCCCACTTGGAAGATCATCCTGGCACCATCAATGAAGATCCCTACAGCGACGGCTGGCTGATCGAAGTGCGCTTAACCGACGATTCGGAGTTGGACGCTTTGATGGATATGGATGAGTACTACCATTTTGTCTTCAAAGACGAGACCTAGGCGGTTTCCCGCAGCCTCGAACGTTTCACGAAAAATAATTGCCGCTTTGCTAACCGCGAAAGCTTGGCGCGCTTGGGCACAAATCATGTTTGGCGATCAATTTGATTTGGCTTCAAATTCGGGCGCCGACAAGGGCTTATCGCTCAAACCGCTACTACGGTTGGCGCGGGACTCGCTTTTGGGAAAGAGGTAGACAACGTCGCCGGGTCGGACCAGGTTCAACTCTTCGCGGGCAAGCTTTTCCAGATGCTGGTCGTCGTGGCGGATGCGCGCGATGCGCTGGCGCAACGCTTCATTTTCTTTTTGCATGCGGTAATTCTGCTCGTCGAGTTGGGCCTTTTCGCCGTGGAGGCGCCAAAGATGGAGCGCGCCGCGCTCGCCGATGATGGTCACGAGAGCCACCGCCAGGATCAGCGATCCGAGCAAGTAGAGCAACCATCCTGTAGGCAGACGTAAGTGAAAACGAATTGGCATGACGACGAAAGTAATATAACATACCAAAAAAATTTGTCGCGCTGAATAAAAATTTTTTGGAGGGTGTGGATGAAAATACAACGAGTGCACGGCCGCGAGGTGATGGATTCACGGGGACAACCGACGGTGGAGGTGGAAGTCCGTTTGACCAACGGCGTCATCGGCCGGGCGACGGTGCCGTCGGGAGCGTCCACCGGCGTGCACGAAGCGGTGGAACTGCGCGACGGCGGCAAACGCTTTCTCGGCAAAGGCGTAGCGCGGGCGGTGGCCCATGTGAATGACAAGATCGCGCCCAAGTTGCGCGGCAAAGAGGCGCGCGATCAAGCGACCATCGACCGCATCATGCTCGATCTCGACGGCACCGCCAACAAAGGTAAGCTGGGCGCTAATGCGATCCTCGGCGCGTCCTTGGCTGTAGCCCACGCCCAGGCGCGCGCCGATGGGCTGGCGCTCTATCGCTATCTCGGCGGTGCGGCGGCAAAAACTTTGCCGGTGCCGATGCTCAACGTCCTCAACGGCGGCGCCCATGCCGACAACAATGTCGACGTGCAAGAGTTCATGGTCGTGCCCTACGGCATGAAAAGTTTCAAAGAAGCGCTGCGCGCCGCCGCGGAAATTTTCGCCACGCTGAAAAAAGTTCTTCACGATCGTGGGCTGTCGACCAGCGTCGGCGACGAAGGCGGCTTCGCGCCGCGGCTTAAAAGCAACGCTGAGGCCATCGAGTTGCTGCTCGAAGCGATCGCCAAGGCCGGTTACAAACCCGGCTCGCAGGTCGCCTTGGCGCTCGATGTGGCTTCGAGCGAATTTTATGAAGACGGCAATTATATTTTTAAAAAATCCGACGGCCGCAGAAGGGGCCGCGCCGATATGGTCAAGCTTTACGAGGACTGGGTGCGCCAGTATCCGATCGTCTCCATCGAGGATGGATTCGCCGAGGACGACTGGGAAGGTTGGCGCATGATGACCCAGGCGCTGGGCAAGAAAATTCAACTGGTCGGCGACGATCTGTTCGTCACCAACAAGGTGCGCCTTAAGCGCGGCATCGATTCCGGCGTCGCCAACTCGATTCTCGTCAAAGTCAACCAGATCGGCACTCTGAGCGAAACCTTGGAGACCATGAAGCTCGCCAAAGCCGCGGGTTACACGACCGTCATGTCGCACCGTTCCGGCGAAACCGAAGATGTGACCATCGCCGATCTGGCGGTGGCGACCAACGCCGGCCAGATCAAGACCGGCGCCCCCTGCCGCGGCGAGCGCACGGCCAAGTACAATCAGCTGCTGCGCATCGAGGAAGAACTCGGCAAGCGCGCGGTTTACGCCGGCAAGAGCGTCTTTCGAGCGAGCCGTGGAAGCTGAACAGCCGCGGGGTGAATTGCCTCGTGGCGCGAAGCCGGCGCGCAAGCGCGAGAGCTGGGCGGAAAAATCCCGCCGCGCCGACGTGTTGGCGGCGCGCTTGGCGAATTTATATGGCGATGTCGACTGTCCGCTCATCCATCGCAACACTTTCGAATTGCTGATCGCGGTGATTTTATCGGCGCAGTGCACCGATGCCGCGGTGAACAAGGTTACTCCGGCGTTGTTTGACAAATATCCGACACCGGCAGCTCTCGCTTGCGCTCCGATTGGCGATATCGAATCGCTCATTCGCACCCTCGGACTGTTCCGCGCTAAGGCAAAATCGCTCAAACATTGCGCCGAGCAGTTGGTCGAAGATTTTGCCGGTGCGGTGCCGTCGGCGATGGAGCAACTCACCGACCTTGCCGGCGTGGGACGCAAGACCGCCAATGTCATTCGCGGCCACGCCTTCGGCATTCCGGGCATCGCCGTCGACACCCACTGCCGGCGGCTGTCGCGCCGCTTGGGCCTGACGCGCCAACAGGACCCGGCTAAGATTGAACAGGATCTGGCGCGGATTCTTGCGCCTCAGCAGTGGACCGGCTTCTCGCACCGGTTGATTATCCATGGCCGGCGTGTCTGCTACGCGCGCAAGCCCAACTGCGCCGGTTGCACGCTTGGCGATCTCTGTCCGGCCAAAACCTGATGGGCGACGGCTAAGATCGGTTGAGGGCGCCGAATCTTTAGCGTTTGGGTCAAGTTTTATGGTTATTCAGCGGTGCGCGGATAATCCGGCAAGATTTGTCTTGCCACTGTCGCGTCGGAAAATTACAATGCGGTTCTGACCCATGACTGGACTAGCATGAACGGCGGAAGGTAACTGAATGGCGCAAGTGAAATGTCCCAACTGTTCGCGGCAATTTGTTCGGCGCGTGTCGATTGTCGGCTCGGCCGAAACGTTGCTTGGGGTTTTCTTTATCTACCCGTTTCGCTGCCAGCTCTGCGGCGTGCGTTTCCGCATGCCGCAGTGGGGTGTGCGCTATGTTCGCGTGCCGGAAGACAAGCGCGAATATGATCGTCTGACGACCAGTTTCCCTTTGATCTTTCACGCCAACAATATGACCGGCCAAGGCTTGTCGATGGAAGTTTCCATGGGCGGCTGCAGCTTCAGCTCGACGATGCAGCTGGCGAGCGGTACGGTTTTGCAAATGTCGCTGCAGGTGGCCGACTCGGTGAGCCCCATCGTCGTCGACGCCGCGGTTGTGTGCTATACGCGCGAGCGCTTGATCGGCGTCGAGTTTCTCCAATGGCAGGAAAGCGAGCGGGATCGTTTGCAGCTTTTCGTGCGCGGCCTGCTGATCAGCCAACAACAGCGCGCGGCTTAATCTTCCGATCCAATCAATTCGGCGCTAATTCTCGGCGCCGGTACTGGAGCGCGGCGGCGACGGCAAATAGGCCGATGCCGATCATATCCTCGAGCAAACTCGGATAGACCAGCACCAACCCCGCGGCGATCAGCAGCAATCTTTCGATTTTTGTCGTTGCCACTTTCAACCAACCGGTAAAGCCCGCCGCCAATGCGACCAAGCCGATGGCGGCGGTGGTCGTGGTCCAGATAATATTTTCCCAATTACCTTTGAGCAGCAGGCCGACGCCGTCGGGATGGAGGGTGAACATGAACGGCACTAAGAACGCCGGCAGAGTGTATTTCCACGCCATCATCGTCGTCTTATACGGATTGCCTCCCGTGATCGCCGCGGCGGCGAAGGGCGCCAGCGCGGTGGGCGGCGAGACTTCGGAGAGCACGGCGTAATAAAAAATAAACATGTGGGCGGCGTATTCCGGAATGCCCAGCTTGATCATCGCCGGCGCGGTGATGACCGCGGCGATGATGTAAGAGGCCGTGACCGGCACGGCGAGGCCCAAAACCCACAGCGCCAACGCGGTGTAGAGCACGGTGAGAAATAAATTGTTGCCGGCGAGGGAGAGAATGATCAGGGAAAATTTCAAGCCGAGACCGGTAAGCGTGACCACGCCGACGATGATGCCGGCGGTCGCGCAGGTCGACGCCACCGACAAGACATCCAACGTGCCTTTCTCCAACATCTGCCACAAGCGCGTCGGCGAAAGCGCGGTGTCGCGGCGCAAATAACTCAATGCCACGCTGACCAAGCAGGCATAGGCAACCGACAAGATCGCCGTATAGCCCCACATCATGAAGCCAACGATGGCGAACAACGAGATGAAATGAAAACCGTATTTGCGCGTCAAGCTCCAGCAGTTGTCGCCCTCGACCTGGATCGGCTTGGCGCCGAATTTTCGCGCGTCGAGCTCGACCATGGCGAAGATCGACCAGTAGTAAAGCAGCGTCGGGATCGTCGCCATGGCGAGCACTTCGAGATAGGACACTTTTAAAAACTCAGCGATCAAAAATGCCGCGGCGCCGAGCACCGGCGGCGAGATGATCGCGCCGATGCCGCCGGCGGCGAGCAAACCGCCGGCGGATTCTTTATCGTAGCCGGCTTTGGCGAGCAGCGGCCAGGCCACCGAGCTTAGGGTTACCGTAGTGGCGACGCCGGAACCCGACGGACCGCCGAGTAGAAATGACGCCAGCGTCACCGTTCGTCCCGCTGCCGCCGGTTTGCCGCCGGTGGCGGCCAATGAAAAATTTACGTAGAACTCGCCGGCTTTGGAAAATTCCAAAACCGCACCGTAGATGGTAAACAAAATAATAAATGTCGCGGCGACGTCCAGCGGCACGCCGAAAATTCCTTCGAGCGTGACATACATGTGGCCGACCAAGCGATCGAGTTGATAACCTTGATGGGTCCAGGGCGGCGGCAAGTAGGCGCCGAAACTGGCGTAGGCGAGAAAACTCAAGGCGACCAGCGGGAGTATCCAGCCAGTTGTGCGCCGCGTCGCTTCGAGCACCAGCAGCATGGTCAGAGCGCCGAAAATTTGATCCCGCGGCGTCGGCAATGCGGCGCGATAGATGAACTCTTCAAAATCCCACAGCGGATAGCCCACCGCGGCGATGCTGGCGGCGACCAACAGCCAATCGTGCCATGGCACGCCGCCATGTTGACCCTTGGCGCGCGCCGGATAAATCAGAAACGACAGCACCAGCGCCAGGCCGAGAAATACCAAGCGTAGTACCTGGGCGGTGACCGACACCCAGGCCCAGTAAAGAAATAGTAAAGAGGTGAGGACGGCGAGAGTCGAAGTGATTTTACCGGCGACGCCTTTGAGTTGGCGGCGCGGCCCTTCTTCTTCCTGAACGAATTGCTGGGTCGCTTCGAGACGGGCGGGATCGATGCTGTCTTCACTCATAGCGGTGATCGTTGCATGGGCCGACGGTAATTCGATACGCGCGGTCGGGCGGTAGATTGAATGTTTCGCCTTCGACGCCCAGAGACATCGCCGCATCGGCGCTCAGGTTCAATTTCAACTCCGGCAAAAATGCCGGCGCCGGCGTGACGATCCATGCGCCGTTGTCACGCGTCGCCGCTTCATGGCCGTAAAAATCCACCAAGCGCGCTTCGCTGTAGCGCAGTTGGTTGAGTTCGAAACCGTTGGCGCGAATTAAAAAGACTTCTTCGACTTGGCTGGCGTAGATCGAGTGGCGAAAACTTACCTGCAAGATGCTGCCGACGCGCATTGGTATTTTACGATGGAAGTCTTGGTCATTCGTCACTTCGATGCACAATGGCTGGGCTTGGGTCAGCTTCCCCCTTTGAAAAAGGGGGGCCGAGGGGGATTTTCTTTGGCCGAGTTGCGCAGTTGCCGCTGGAGAAAATCCCCCCGTTCCGCCCTTTTTCAAAGGGGGGGCAAGAGATGCAAAGAATTCGCTGGGGTCGCCGCCATTGTCGGGCCCGGCGCTTACTGGATTGATGATCGTAACTACGGCTGCGCAGACCAAACCGGTTATGAGACTGGGTAAATTATTTTTCAACGAAATCATTTCGCCGCCGTCGGCACGCGCACGCCTTTTTCTTTGTAGTAGCGCAGCGCGCCGGGATGAAACGGGATCGGCGAGCCGACCACGGCATTTTTCAAATTAATTTCGACGGCGGCTTTGTGCACGGCAACCAGCTCGGATGTGTTTTCGAGAAACAATTTGGTGATTTGGTAGGCGAGGTTCTCGTCTAGTTTCTCGTTGGCGATGAGCAAGTTGGTCGCCGCTGCCACCGGGATATCTTCGTCGATGCCTTTGTAAGTGCCCTTGGGAATGTTGCTGACGTAATAGAGCGGGCCGTACTTGCCGACCATTTTCGCCACCGCGTCGCCGTGCGGGATCATGGTGATTTTAATTCCCGGCGTGGCGGCGAGGTCGAGCACCGCGGCGGTGGGCAAGCCGCCGTCCCAGAAAAAGGCGTCGATCTTGCGGTCTTTCAGTGCGCCCGCCGATTCGCCGGCGCCGAGACGCTCTTGGCTTCTCAAATCTTTAGGCGTCAGGCCGTAGGCTTCGAGCACGCGCAGCCCTTTCACTTCCACGCCTGAGCCAGGCGCGCCGGTGGAAACCCGCTTGCCCTTGAGATCGGCGACGCTCTTGATGCCGCCGCCGTCGACGGCGACGATGTGCATGTAATTGCCGTAGAGCGCCATGAGCGCGCGGATGTTGGCTTTGTCGGGCAGCCCTTTGAGCAGGCCGCTGAAGCCATCCCAAGCGGTGTCGGGAAGAGAAAATGCTAAGCCGACGCGATTGCCGTGCAGCAGCTTCACATTATCCACCGACGCGGTGGTGACTTCCGCGGTCGCTTCGGTGTTGGGAATCATTTTCGAAATCAGCGCCGCCATGCCGCCGCCGAGCGGATAATAAACCCCGCCGGTACCGCCGGTGGCGATGGACAAGCGGGTTTTGACCTGCGCGCCGGCTATTCGAGGAAGCGGCATGAGCGCGACGATGATCGCGCTTATAAAAAATAAAAAATGTTTCCTAGTCATTTGGCTTCTGCTCTTTCTGAGTGGCGCGATTCGGGAGTTGCGAACCGGCGTCACATCTTGCGCATGGCAATTACGTAGTAGGGAACAAAGCCGGTGCCGGCGTCGACTTCCAAGCGCTCTTCAAAGCCGTCGGCGGTGGGCTGGAGAATTTTTCGCGCCCGTTGCCCCTGGCTGGCGTGGCCTGGCGGCAAGTCGGCGAATTCTAGTTTGCTTTGATTGCGCGCGATGGCGTATTCGCGCACGGTGCCGCCGTCTGTGTAGGCGTGAGCGGTGATCGTTCCCGCCGGTTCGGCGCCGACGATGACCAAGGCTTTGTGTACATCCTTGCGGCCGTCGGCCAACGGATAGGTGGCGTTCATGCGCAGAGAGATAAAACGGCCACCGGCTTCGAAACTGCCGACGACTTCTTTTTGAAAGACGTAATCGGTCATGGCGTACTTGCCCTCGCCGCGAAAATGGCCGACGAGAAATTCCAACGGCTGCACATGGGCGCTCGGTTTGCCGTGATCGTGCACCGGATCGAAACGAAACTTTTCCGCCGCGCCGCTGTCGACGAGCAAGGTGCCGGCTTGCGCCGCCGCTTTCGCGTATTGAATCACGGCGCGCCAAGCGTCTTCGTTGGCGACTTCGGCGAACATTTCTTGCCGGTCGCCGATGCGCAGCGACAGCACCGGAGCCTGTTTGCAAGGGCCTTGGCAGCCGGTCTTTGAAATCGGCGCGCCGATATCGGCGCTCAGCCGCGCGAGTTCGCGATCCGACATGTCGAAGTCGATTTTGTTGTAACAGGGCTGGGCGGAGCAGAGAAAAAGACAGTTGGAAGCCTCGAAGTAAGCTGCTTTGGCGCGATCAAGCGCGCCCAACAGCTCGTCATCGGATGGATCGAGACGCCGAAGATGCAGAAAGTGACGCAGTTGGGCGAGCCCAGCTTCGGTCCAGGCGCCCTCCGTCTTAACCACGAATCCCGAGGCGTGGATCGCGAGTTCGGATTCTGTTTGTAGCTCTGCCGTCGTTCGTCGCACCGTTTACTCCCCTATCAGGGAATAACTTACTGTGAAGGACGTGAGGGCGTCAAGGAATTAATCCTGACTTGTTGTAGCAAAGTGATTATGTCAGGGGTTAACGGCAACGTAATTATGTCAGGGTGGAAGGATGACAACCCTGACAATGAAAGACGAGAAACGACTAGACGTATAAATCGCGGGCGTAAAGTGTACCACTGAACCGGCAAAGATCTGGCAGAAAATGGCGGGTCAAAAGTGTACCGGTCCTGTAGGCTGTCTCGATGTTATTGAATGGCATCGGGAGGCTGGAAGGATGTTCACAGTGGAGCTTTATG